>DAIPXU010000027.1:0-12492 GCA_036783055.1 Burkholderiaceae bacterium
TTGTCATCACCCATGCCGGTCGGCTCTTCCTTCCCTACTCAATCCCCGGTCTCACCTCGCCTACCTTGTTGTCGGCTAAGTCCCCACAGCATTTTGCGACCAATGGAAAGCCCGCCCCTGTCTTTGAGGTCTCGGGCCGACTCTTCCCAGTGGAGATGCGTTGGCGGCCTGCGGCCGATGACCGCGAGGACCTCATCGATCGCGTGGTCGGTGGCATCGAGGAGGCACTCGACGATTGGCGCGGGACTGGGCCGGGCGATGTCTTGGTCTTTCTACCGGGCGAGCGTGAGATTCGCGCGGTGGCCGATGCCTTGAGCGATCTGCGTGCGGCTGCATTGTCGCGTCGCGCATCGCCTGCGCGGGATTGGGATGTCCTGCCGCTTTACGGAAGACTGGCCCAGGGCGACCAGGAGCGCATCTTTCAGAGCACGAATCGGCGTCGCGTGGTTCTGGCCACCAACATTGCCGAGACCTCACTGACAGTCCCCGGCATTGGGTATGTGGTCGACACGGGCCTGGCCCGCGTCAAGCGCTACCGAATACGCGGCAAGGTCGAGCAACTTCAGATCGAACCCATCAGTCAGGCCCAGGCCGCACAGCGTGCGGGGCGTGCGGGCCGCCTTGCTGCGGGGGTCTGCATTCGCCTGTTTTCTGAGGCCGATTTCGCCGGCCGGCCCGCCCACCCCGACCCCGAAATTCACCGATCCTCGCTTGCCGCGGTGCTCTTGAGAATGAAGTTCTTGGGCCTCTTGGATGTTGAGCATTTCGCTTTTGTGGACCCACCGTCCAAGCGAGCCATTGCCGATGGCATTGCGCAACTCAAAGAACTGGGGGCGATCGATTCAGGCGGTGGGCTCTCCGAAATCGGGCGGCAGATGGCCGAGTTGCCACTGGACCCTCGACTCGGGCGCATGCTGATTGCCGCCCGAGGCAACGGCTGCCTGCGCGAGATGATGGTGATCGTCGCGGCGCTCTCTATTCAGGATCCGCGCGAGCGGCCACTCGATCAACAGCAGTCGGCCGATCAGTCGCATCGGCGTTTTGCCGATGAGCGCAGCGAGTTCAAGAGCTGGCTCAAGCTCTGGTCCTTCACCGACTTGGCCTTCGCAGAGAAGGCATCCAACCGCGGCCTCGACAAGTCATTCAAGGCCGCCTTTCTCTCACCCCTTCGCGTGCGCGAATGGCGCGATGTCCACCGCCAAGTCCATGACTGGGTGCTGGCACAAGGCTGGAAGGAGAACGAGCGCGAGGCCGACGACCTTCGCCTGCACCAGGCCATTCTCACCGGCCTGCTCTCGAACATTGGCGTTCGAATGGATGCGCCCGGTGATCAGGGTGCAAACATGTCCGCACGCGATCGCCTCTGGCAAGGCACCCACGAGGTGAAGTTCGCGATATGGCCGGGCTCTCATTTGGCCAAGAAGCCGCCGCGCTGGCTCATGGCCGCCGAGCAGGTGGAGACCAGCCGACTCTTTGCAAGAACCATTGCAGCCATCGAGCCAGAGTGGGTCGAGGCCGCCGCCTCGCACCTCATCAAACTGAGTCACAGCGAGCCGCACTGGGAGAAGAAGGCCGGTCGGGTCATTGGTTATTCACGGGGCACGCTCTATGGCCTGACCATCTTTCAGCGCCGCCGTGTCTCTTGGGCGCAGCTTGGTCCTCAGCAGGCCATCGAGGCTCGAGAAATCATGATTCGCGAGGGCCTGGTGGCCCAAGAGATGGAGACCGACCTGGCCTTCTTTCGACACAATCAGAAGATGATTCGCGAGGTCGAGCGGATGGAGCAGAAGGCGCGTCGCCAAGACTTGCTCGTCGATGAGGAATTGCTGGTGGCGTTCTACGAGAGTGCACTTGCGCCAGAAGTGGTCGACCTGGATTCGCTCACCCAGTGGTGGCGGCGGGCCTCGCCAGCCGAGCGCGATCGCCTCATGCTGCGACAAGAGGACCTCATGCGCCATGAGGCCGCAGGCATCACCACCGATCAATTCCCCAGGCAACTCGAGCAGTCGGGTCTGCGTCTTGCGGTCGATTACCGATTCGATCCTGGGGCCAGCGATGACGGCCTCCAACTGACTGTTCCGCTCTCTGCATTGAATCAAGTCGATGGCCAGTTGCTTGAATGGTTGGTGCCGGGCATGCGCAAGGACAAAGTCGTGGCACTCCTCAAGAGCCTGCCGCAGCGCATTCGCCGCGAGTGCCTCCCGCTTGAGCAATATGCCTTGGCCTTTTGTGACCGCTGGTCCAAGGATTGCGCAGGCCAGAGCCTGCTCAAGGCACTCATCGAGGACATCTCACAGCAGACCGGCATTCGTCCCGCACTCGATGACTTTCGCAGGGAGTCGGTGCCCGCCCATCTTCATGCCTTCATTCGCGTGGTCGATGAGCACGGCCGCCTGCTCGGTCAGGGCAGGGACCTTGCAGTGCTGCGAGACCAACTGGGTGAGAAGGCCCAGCAGGCCTTTGCACCCGAGGTCGATGAGACACCGCACCGAGAGTGGGCCTTTGGAGAGTTGCAGTGGCCTACACGAATTGAGCGCGCGGGCCAGCAACTGCTGGCTTATCCATGCATTGATGACCGTGGCGACCATGTCTGCCTGACCATGCTCGACGACCGCGTGGCCGCCCAGGAGCGGCATGCAAGGGGCCTCACGCGGCTCTTTGCATTCGGGCTCAAGGAGCCATTGAAGTCGCTGGCCAAGGACATACAGAAGAATCGTGAGCTCGGTCTTGCATGGGTGGGTGCGGGCCAGGCCGATGACCCGGTCGAGGCCATCGCCGCACTGGCCATCCGCCGCGCGTTTCTGGAGCCGCCCTGGCCCATGACGGCCGAGGCCTTTGCCCAGCGGCTTGACGAGGGACGCAGCCGATTCATGCTCATTGCCCAAGAGGCCCTGCGAAGTCTCTCGGGAATGCTTGTCGAGGCGCAGCAGGTGCAGAAACGCATCGGGGCCTTGAAGGCAAGCGATGCTGCAGTGGCCGATATCCGTGAACAGCTTGGCCGGCTCCTGCAACCCGGTTTTCTGCGCCGGACCCCCGACGAGCGGCTGCGGCATCTGCCGCGCTACCTCAAAGCCATTGGTGTGCGGCTCGATCGAATGCGCACCGACCCCGCCCGAGACCTTCAGCGTCTCAATGAGTGGCGATCGGTCGCCGACCCCTTCTGGCGATGGGCCAAGGGCTATCGGGGTGAATGGTCGAGTGAGGCCGAGGAGTTTCGCTGGCTGCTCGAGGAGCTACGGGTCATGCTTTTCGCCCAAGAGCTCAAGACGCCCACACCGGTCTCTTCCAAGCGGCTGCAGAAAAGCTGGGTTACGCTCCAAGCCCAGCTGCAAAACTCCTTTCGTTCTTAGATTCGGATTCCGTTTCCATGGCACAACGCGACAAGCTTGTCATTGGTCTGATCATCAATGGCGACGAGATCCTCTCGGGCAAGCGAGAGGATCGCCACTTTCTCAAGGCCAAAGAAATCTGTTCGGCCCGAGGCCTCTCGCTCTCATGGGTGATCTACCTCGGTGACGATCCCAGCCGCTGCACCGAGACCCTTCGCCGCAGTTTTGCCAGTGGTGATTTGGTCTTTAGCTTTGGTGGCATTGGCTCCACACCCGATGACCACACGCGGCAGGCGGCCGCTGCCGCCCTGGGCCTGGCGTTGGAACTCCACCCGCAGGCACGCGAGCTCATCGCCCAGCGCAGCGCCGAGTCGGGCCAACCGCTCACGCCCGAGCGACTGCGAATGGGAGAGTTCCCCGTCGGCAGTGACATCATTCCCAACCCCTACAACCGCATTCCTGGATTCGCCATTGCGCGCCACTATTTCCTTCCAGGATTTCCCGTGATGGCCTGGCCGATGATGGAGTGGGTGCTCGATACCCACTACCGCCAATGGTTTCAGGAGGCCGCAGAGATCGACCACTCCATGGTGGTCTATCGGCTCTTTGAGGCAGCGGTCACCAGCCTGCTCGAGGAACTTACGCGCGATTACCCAGAGCTTCGCATCTACAGCCTTCCCTCGGCGCCCGTGCCCGGTGACCCCAGTGCGCGGCGACATCTTGAGTTGGGCATCAAGCTGCCGGTTCACGCGTCCGTGGATGCGGCCATGCGAGGCCGTTTCGATCGGGCCTATGCGCGTCTGCGCGAGGGAGTCCAAGCCCTCGGCGGTGAGATCGCCGAGGAGCAGGAGTCGCGTCGCTAGGAACATGCGGGCCAAGGCATTCAGTACCGACCTCTTTGAACTTCCGCTGCCGGCCGGCCACCGATTTCCAATGGAGAAGTACCGGCTGTTGCGAGAGGCGGTGCGGCATTGGCCTGGCCTTGAGTTGAGCCTGCCACCGGCTGCGAGCGATGCGCAACTCTGTCTTGCCCACGACCCGGCCTATGTTGAACGCCTGTGCAACGGGGGATTGTCCAACGAGGAGATGCGTGCGATTGGCTTTCCATGGTCAGAGCAGATGGTGGAGCGTTCAAGGCGCTCGACGGGCGCGACCATTGCGGCCTGCGAGACGGCAATCGATGGCCCCATTGCCATTGCGTTTAACCTTGCAGGGGGCACCCACCACGCGGGATACAGCAGGGGTGAGGGCTTTTGTTGCTTCAATGATTCGGCCGTGGCGGCCCGATTGATGCAGAGGCAACGGGCATGTCGACGTGTCTTGATTCTTGACTGCGATGTCCACCAGGGCAATGGAACGGCAGAGATCTTTGCCGATGACCCGAGTGTGGTCACGGCATCGATTCATGCCCAGGCAAATTTCCCGTTTCAGAAGGCGCGCTCGGACCTGGACATTGGGCTTGAAGACGGCGCTGGAGACATGGCCTACCTCGCCGCGATTGAAGATGCGCTTGCCTGGGCCGATTCTCTAGATGAGATTGACTTGTTGATTTACTTGGCTGGGGCCGACCCACTCGAGGCCGACCGGCTTGGCCGCCTGCGGGTCTCCGAGCATGGCCTGGTCGAGCGCGATCGCGCCGTTTTTGCCTGGGCCAAGGCAAATCGATTGCCGGTGGCGGTCTCAATGGCCGGGGGCTACGGGCGGCCAATTGAGCAGACGGTTCGGTCTCACATGAACACGATAGCGCTGGGTTTGGAAATGTTTATTTAGACTTCTTTGTAAATCATTGAATTACTGAGAATTTTTAATTTGCATTCTCGTAAAATATTGGTAAACTGCCGCCAGTCCGTCACCAAGGGGTCTCTTTAGGCCAATCGTATTCAAGCCTCACTCATCGCAGTTGCCATCTCGGCGGCCTTCGCCGGGGGCAATGCCTCGTGGGCGCAATCCAATCCGAACCAGCAAAAGCCCGGGCAGAAGCAATCGAGCCAGAAGCAGAGCAGTGCCAAACAGTCTGGCCAGTCCAATGCCCAGAAGAAGTCCATCGCCCAGAAGAAGGTGACAAAGCAGGCCAGCAAGAGCGCGAAGAAGAAGTCCGACAAAGCCCGAGTGGCGCGGGCCGCGCGCAACCCCGACGACCGCATGTCCGATGACAGCCGCATTGGTGTTCAGAGCGCCTTCTCAGAAGCCAAGCTCAATTCCTCTGCGGTCTTGGTCATGGACCAGATCTCTGGCGAGGTCTTGGTTGAGAAGAATCCCGATGCCATTCTCCCCATTGCCTCGATCACCAAGCTCATGACTGCCTTGGTGGTGGCCGAGGCCGACCTCTCCATGAACGATCTCATTGAGATCTCTCAGGAGGATGCCGACCTTGAGAAGGGCGTGAAGTCTCGACTGCGCGTGGGCACGCTGCTCTCACGTGGTGAACTCATGCACCTGGCCCTGATGTCCTCGGAGAACCGTGCGGCCCACGCATTGGGAAGAACCTATCCCGGCGGAATGAATGCGTTTGTGGATGCCATGAACATCAAGGCGGCCCAGCTTGGAATGACAGCATCGCGTTTTGTCGAGCCCACCGGACTCAATGCCGGCAATGTTGCCTCACCCCGAGATCTGGCGCGACTGGTGGAAGAGGCCTATCTGGTTCCGCTGATTCGTGAGTACTCCACGGCCAATGCGCTCTTGGTTCGAGTGGGTGGCAAGCAGCACCAGTTTCGCAATTCCAACTCCCTGGTCCGTGCCGACACCTGGGAGTTGGGCCTCTCCAAAACTGGGTTCATCCGCGAGGCGGGCCGCTGTCTCGTGATGCAGGCCGAAGTCGAGCGCAGGCCGGTCATCGTCATCATGCTCGATGCAGCCGGCAAGCAACAACGCGTTCGAGATGCAGAGATGATTCGCCGTTGGTTGATTCAGCAGGCCGAGACCAAACCGCCGGCCAATCGCGCGGCGGCCGCACCCCGCGCCTAAACTGCCAAGGGCATCGCCGCGTTTCGGTGGAGCCCGCAATATTCGAGTGCCGGGCGAGCCCTGGTTTAGTCCTGGTTCTTTCCAAACCCCAGAGACCGTGAGATCTCATCGGCGGTCTGACGCAGTGCCTCTACCCAGCCATCGTTGGCCCGATCGGCCGGGGCAGAGATGGAGAGACCCGCAACCAGTCGTCCACCATCGTCTCGAATGGCGGCCGCAATACACCGCACACCCAACTCAAGCTCCTCGTTGTCGCGCGCATAGCCAGCAGAGCGAACTGCAGCGAGTTCCTTTTCTAGTAGACCAACATCGGTGATGCTGTTGCGTGTCTGACCGGCCAGGCCGGTTCGCATCGAGTACGAGCGAACCTGTCGGGCGTCTTCAACCGCGAGAAAGAGCTTTCCTGTGGAGGTCAGGTGAAGAGGGGCTCGACCACCAATGGCACGCACCACCTGCATGCCCGAGCGCTCGCTGACGGCGCGCTCGACATACACAATCTCATCGCCTTGCCGAACCGAGAGGTTGATGGTCTCGCCGGTGAGCCGGTGGAGTTCCCGCATTGGGCCGGCGGCGGCATCGCGCACATTGAGCCGCGCCTTCACCAGGTTGCCCAACTCCAAAAGCCGCATTCCCAATTGGTAATAGCCCGGCTCGGTGCGGTCGACCATGCGAACCAAGACCAGGTCGTTGAGGATTCGATGGGCCGTCGATGGATGAAGACCCGTTTCTTGCGAGAGCGGCTTGAGCGAGACCGGTTCGGACTGCTTGGCCAGAACGTCGAGCAGTGTGCTGAGTCGCTCGATGACCTGGATTGCGGGCGGCGTGGGGGAGATGGGCTGGGAGGTGAGGCTCATGGTGTTCGCTAGTGGCAGAATGGGAGTTTACAAAAGGGAAGTTGGTTATGTCTGCACCCCGCGTCGCTTTATTTGTCACCTGTCTCGTCGATCTCATGCGACCCGAGATTGGTTTCGCGGCCATCAAGCTTCTTGAACATGCCGGGTGCGAGGTCATCGTGCCACCTGATCAGACCTGTTGTGGCCAGCCTGCCTACAACTCGGGCGATCGCCCCTCTGCCCATCGATTGGCCGAGCGCGTCATTGATCAGCTCGAGGGCTATGACTATGTCGTGGTGCCCTCGGGTTCGTGTGGTGGCATGATCAAGACCCACTACCTTGAGCTCTTCTCCGACGACCCGGGCCTGCGCCGACGCATGAACGAGTTGGCACCCAAGGTCTATGAACTCACCGATTTTCTCCACACCGTGATGAAGATGGAGGATGTACCCGGTCGCTCACAGGGCTGTGTGACTTATCACGACAGCTGCAGTGGCCTGCGAGAACTTGGTGTGCAGGCCCAGCCCCGTGAACTGCTCAAGAAGATTCCTGGCCTCCAGGTCAAAGAGATGAAGGATTCCCGTGGCTGTTGTGGGTTTGGGGGCACCTTTGCGCTGAAGTATGGCAATGTCTCCTCGGCAATCGTGGATGACAAGGTCTCCAATATTCAGGCCACGCGCGCCGAGGCCGTGGTACTCGGGGACCTCGGCTGCATGCTCAACATAGAGGGCCGTCTGCGCCGACTGGGCGATGACCGCACCAAGGTCCTTCATGTTGCGCAGGTCCTGGCCGGTGAGATCGATCCCTTGGTTCCCTCTGGAGGCACAGACTAAATGTTGGTTCAGTCGATTCATTTTCAGGCCCGCTCGAAGGAGAAACTTGCCGACGAGCGGCTGCAACGCAATCTGCGTCGACTCGCCGAAAAGTTTGTCACGGCCCGTGCCAGTGCCATGCAGGAGATCGATTTCGAGGCCACCCGCGAGGCGGCGGTGGATCGACGCAATCGAACCATTGAGCGACTCGACCTCTGGCTGGAGTTGTTTGAGGAGAAGGCCACCGCCCGCGGGGCCACGGTGCTCTATGCCGAATCGGCGGCCCAGGCCTCCGAGATTGTGGTGGAAATCGCACGCAGGCACGAGGCCAAGACCGTCACCAAGAGCAAGTCCATGGTCTCCGAGGAGATGGCACTCAACCAGGCCCTACGAGAGGCTGGCGTCGAGCCCATTGAGACGGACCTCGGTGAATACATTCTTCAGATCAACGATAACGAGGCGCCCAGTCACATCATTGCGCCAGTGATTCACAAGGACAAAGAGGAGATCTCCGAGCTCTTCGCAAAAGTCCACGACAAGCCCAAGCTCACCGAGATTCCCCAACTCACCCGCGAGGCCCGCGAGCAGTTGCGCCCCAAGTTTCTCGGGGCCGACATGGGCGTGACCGGCGGCAACTTTGTGATTGCCGAGACCGGGTCGGTCGCCTTGGTCACCAACGAGGGCAACGAGGGCATGGTCACCATCATGCCGCGGGTCCATGTGGTGGTCACTGGAATCGAGAAAGTGCTCGCCACCCTCGAGGACTTCGCCACGGTGGCGCGGCTCCTCACCCGCTCCGCAACCGGCCAGTCCATCTCCAACTATGTCTCCCTGCTCACTGGCACGCGCGCCCACGGCGAGCCCGATGGCCCCGATCACCTCTACTTTGTCTTTGTCGATGGTGGGCGCTCGAGCCTCCTGGGCACTGACTTCCAAGACATGCTTCGCTGCATTCGTTGTGGGGCCTGCATGAATCACTGTCCGGTCTATCAGAAGATCGGGGGCCATGCCTATGGCTGGGTCTATCCCGGGCCAATGGGTTCGGTGCTCACGCCCTCATACACGGGCATTGAACAGGCCTTGGATCTTCCGCAGGCCGCCACGCTGTGCGGGGAGTGTCATGTCGTCTGTCCCGTGAAGATTCCACTGCCCGACCTTTTGCGAAAGCTTCGTGAACGCCAGTTCGAGCGGCACCTGCGGCCTTGGCCCGAGCGTCTGGGTCTCTCGGCCTGGGTGTTTCTTGCAACGCGGCCCAAGCTCTACCGACTGGTGTTTGGCGTGGCCAATCGTGTTCTGCGATTGTGGGCTGGCAAGCGCGGCCGCATCGGGTCGTTTGGTCCGGGCAATGGCTGGACCGATTTCCGAGATTTCCCGGGCCCCAGTGGCAAGCCCTTCGCCGAACGTTATGTGACCTGGCAGGCTCAGAGGGCCTTTGCCAAGTCCGCCACCAGCCCAGGCCCCCGGTAGATCAAGCCAGAGTAGACCTGCACGAGGTCTGCGCCGGCGTGGCGCTTGGATCGTGCATCGTCTGCACCGGCAATGCCCCCCACGCCAATCAGTGCCGTGGTCGGCCGCAGTTGCTGCTTGAATCGTGCGAGCACCGCGTTGGATTTTTCCAGCAGTGGTGTGCCCGAGAGGCCCCCGACCTCAGTGGCATGCGGCATTCCCTTCACGGCACTTCGATCGAGCGTGGTGTTGGTGGCAATGAGGCCCTCAATGCCAATGGAATTGCAGGTCTCGGCAATGGCATCAATTTCCTCTGTCTCTAGATCGGGCGCAATCTTTAAGAAAAGTGGAACGCGTTTGCTGTGTTGCTGCGAGAGCATTGCCTGGTCCTCTCGAAGTGGTTCGAGAAGTGCGCGCAGGGCATTGCTGGCCTGAAGGCTTCGCAACGCCTTGGTATTGGGTGACGAGATGTTGATGGTGATGTAGTCCGCATGGGGGAAGACCACAGCCAACCCGGTTCGATAGTCGTCGAGCGCTGACTCCACCGGTGTCGCGGCATTTTTGCCGATGTTCAGGCCCAAGATGCCGCGCTTTTCTTGCACCCACTTCGAGCGCTGCACGTTCTCGATGAATGCATGCAGGCCCAGGTTGTTGAATCCGAACCGATTCACAATCGCCTGTGCGCCAGAGATTCGAAACATGCGCGGCCTTGGGTTGCCCGGCTGAGCAAGCGGTGTCACGGTGCCCACCTCGATAAAGCCAAAGCCAAAACGACCGAGCGCATCGATATGCGCCGCATTTTTGTCGAGCCCTGCTGCAAGTCCTACTCGGTTGGGAAACGTTAGGCCCGCCACATGAATGGGCGCCTGCTCGGATTGGTCTCGGGTGATCGGTCTCGATTCGGGCAGCAGGGCCCCCAGCCAACGATCGGCAAATCCCAGGCCCAAGAGGCTGACGTCATGCGCGGTCTCTGCCGGCAGGGCAAAGAGGAAAGGGCGCGCGAGGGGATAAAGAGAGAGAAGGCCGGCGCTCATTCCATGGGCTGCCAGCAGCCCTGAACGAGAATCTCTGCAGGACGAAAGCCACTTTTGTAGGCCATCTTCGGGCTCAGGCCTATCCAGTAACCCAGGTAGACATAGGGGAGGC
This sequence comes from Burkholderiaceae bacterium, assembly GCA_036783055.1. Classification (GTDB taxonomy): domain Bacteria; phylum Pseudomonadota; class Gammaproteobacteria; order Burkholderiales; family Burkholderiaceae_A; genus Hahnella. The sequence continues at coordinate 10,534 of DAIPXU010000027.1, forward strand.
CCAGGCGCTGGGCCTCGGCAATCTGCCAAAGGATCCCGTAGGTGCCGTACGAGGCCTTGTTGTCGTTGGGTGAGTAGAAGGTATAGACCGCCGAGAGTCCCTCGGGCAGCACATCGATGAGTGAAATCATCTTGAGTGCGCCCGAGCGCGATCGAAATGCCACCAATCGTGTGTCGACTCGGCTCTGAAGAAGAAACTGTGCGTATTGGTCGCGGCTGTCTTGGTCCATGCCACCGCCCGCATGTCGACCGGCCTGGTAGTCGAGGTAGAGCGCGTAGTGCTCATCCGAGAACTGGAGAGGTTCCTCTTGGGCAATCAAGGCATCGCTTAGGCGATTCCATGTGCGTTTCTGGCTGCGGCTCGGCTTGAATGTGTTGGTGGGCACCCGAAGAGGCTGGCAGGCCTGGCACGTGTCGCAGTAGGGGCGGTAGGCAAAGGCACCGCTGCGACGAAACCCCAACTGAACCAAGTCGCCGTAGACCTCGGGCGTGATCAGGTGGTTGGGTGTGGCCACCTGAGAGCGAGCGCGACGACTCGGAAGGTAGCTGCAGGGGTAGGGCGCAGTGACATAGAACTGCAGTTGACTAATTGGAAGGTCGCGCAGATCAGCCATGGTTAGTCTCGAATAGGCCCCAGTCGATGGGCGATCGATCCCAGGGCGGTGCGGGCTGATCGACGAGTCTTGCGATCCATGAGCCAAATTCTGCACGCGAAATGGGGTTCGCGCCAAGTGTTGCCAAATGCTCGGTCTGCTGCTGGCAGTCAATCAGCGGGCAGTCGTGCCGCAAGGCCCATGCAACCAGGGCGGCCAGGCAGATTTTCGAGGCATTGGGCTGTCGACTGAACATGCTCTCGCCAAACAGCATTCGCCCCTGGTTCACAAGATAGAGTCCACCGACCAATCGCTCGTTGTCCCAGAGTTCAACGCTGTGCGCGAGGCCCATGCCATGATGGCTGCCATAGGCGCTTTGAATCGCAGGTGTGATCCTGGTGCCGGCCTGACCGGGGCGGGGCGCTGCGCAGGCACTCATCACCTGGGCGAAGTCCTGGTCGCTGGTCAGCCGCAGGCCCTCTCGCTGCGCCTGTGAAATGGCCTGTCGCAGGGATCGACGCAGTTTGAATTGCAGGGGCTGCAAGACCATTCGTGGGTTGGGTGTCCACCAGAGCACGGGCTCGCCAGGCCCCGACCACGGGAAGATGCCCAGCCGATAGGCCCGCACCAGCATCTCGGGGTTGAGCGCCTCGCTGGCTGCAAGCAGTCCGTTGGCACCCAACTCGTCCGTCCATGCCAAGTCCACATCGGGGAAGGGATCGTCCTTGCCCATCCAGGCCAGGCGGTTGGGTGGCGATTCGGTCATATCAGAATCGTCTGCCGGTGCACGAGGTGACGGTCGAGCCGTTGGTCTTCAATGAAGAGTTCAAGCGCAGCGTGCACGGAACGAAATGCGAGGTCGTCCCAGGGAATCTCCTCGATCTCAAAGAGTCGCGCATCGGTGGTCTCGGGTCCTGGGGCCAGGGCCTCGCTGCGCATCTGCGCACGAAAGAAGATGTGGACCTGCGCCACATGCGGAATGTCAAAGATCGCAAAGACCGGACCCATCTCAACATCCGCACCCGACTCCTCGAGTGTCTCGCGGTGGGCGCCATCCGTGGTCGACTCCCCCAATTCCATGAAACCGGCCGGCAGAGTCCAGTAGCCGGAGCGAGGCACTATGGCGCGCTTGCAGAGAAGAATTTTGTTCTTCCAAATCGGCAGCGTGCCCAAGACCAGCTTGGGGTTCTCGTAGTGCACAGCGCCGCAATGCGAGCAGACAGCGCGAAGGCGGTTGTCGTCGTCGGGGATGCGTTGTTCGATGGGCGCTGCGCAGTCGGGACAGTAGTTCATGTATACTTTTCAATTCTTCGGCGCGGGGTGGAGCAGTCTGGCAGCTCGTCGGGCTCATAACCCGAAGGTCGTAG
>DAIPXU010000028.1:0-12360 GCA_036783055.1 Burkholderiaceae bacterium
ATTTCGGCCGGTTGGGTGGCGTGGGTGACAGCCATGGTATGCCCATCGACTGCAATCACAGAGCGTGCGTCATCGCCTTGAACATTGGCACGCCAACGCCCCTGCACCGAATCAAACTCCAATAGGTGGGCAATCGATGATGCATTGGCCGTGATCTCATTGAGGTGAACCATCTCCAAACGGCTGCCCGCCCGTGGATCGTCAGCAGCACGCTCGGCAGCGCCCATGGCGGCGCGAAGCGCGAGACGACCAATTCTGCCCATTCCATTGATTCCAACCCGCATAGGACGCTCCTTACATTTCGACGGTTATCGAAATAGTGGTCCGAGCAGATGACATTTCTGTGACAAACAATTCAGACCGTGGGTCTTAGAGGCTCTCGGCGAGTTGCTCGGCGAGTTGACGGGCGGCCTGCGCATCGTCGCACTCCACCATGATGCGCAGCAGGGGCTCGGTGCCCGAGGGGCGAATGAGCAATCGGCCACGGCCATTGAGTTCAGCGGCCACCTCTTTCTGGGTCTTCTTGAAGGAAGCCGAGGACTGCCAATCCTGACCCGGGGCAAGCGGTTTATTGATCAGCACCTGCGGGTAGAGATCGAGGTCTTCAATGAACTCTGAAAGCGACTGCTCCGCAGCCACAAGCGCAGCCAAGACCTGCAGGCCGCTGACGATGCCATCGCCGGTGGTGTGCCGATCGAGACAGAGCAAGTGGCCCGAGTTCTCGCCACCGAGTTGCCAGCCGGTCTCCTTGAGCATCTCCAATACATAGCGGTCGCCCACCTTGGCCCGCCGGAAGTCGAGCCCCATGTGCATGAGGCGACGCTCGAAACCAAAGTTGGTCATGAGTGTTCCCACCACACCACCCACAGCGGCCTTCCCTCGACGACTCACCCGCTGCTTCACAATCGCATAAAGAAGTTCATCGCCTCCGTAGATGCGACCCTCTCGATCGCAGACCACAATTCGATCGCCATCGCCATCCAATGCAATGCCGTAGTCGGCCCCCGTGGCCATCACCCGGTCGACCATGGCCTTCGGATGCGTGGCCCCCACCTCCCGATTGATATTGAATCCATCGGGCTCATGGCCCATGCGAATCACATCGGCGCCAAGCTCGTGAAAGACATCACCTGCCACATGGTAGGCCGCACCGTGGGCGGCATCGACCACCAGCTGAAGGCCCCTGAGTGAGAGTGCGGTGGGGAAGCTGCCCTTGCAGAATTCAATGTATCGGCCGGCTGCATCATCGAGCCGCCGGGCCTTGCCCAGCCGAGCCGACTCGGTGCAAGCGAGGTCTCCCGCCATGGCCTGCTCAATCTCGAGTTCAATGGCATCGTCAAGCTTTTCGCCCTCACCATTGAAAAACTTGATGCCGTTATCGGAATACGGATTGTGGGAGGCGCTGATCACCACACCGGCCGAGAGCCGCAGGGTTTTGGTGAGGTAGGCAATAGCGGGGGTGGGCATGGGGCCTGCGAGAACGACATCGACCCCTGCACTGGCCAGGCCCGACTCGAGGGCGGCCTCGAGCATATAACCCGATACCCGGGTGTCTTTGCCGATGAGCACCGAGGGATTGGGATCATGGGCCGCAAGAATCTTGCCGGCAGCCATGCCCAAACGAAGAACGAACTCGGGCGTGATGGGCGGTTGTCCCACCTGCCCACGAATGCCATCGGTCCCGAAATACTGTCGCGTGTCGGCCATCCCGCGATTGTATTCGCCCCCGGGTTGATCAGGTCGCCGGGGCCCGCTTTGGCTTACTTGATTGCCGAAGCGTTGCCACCGGGTGGCAGGGTGCTTGCGGCAGGGAGGTCTCCATTTTTGACCATAAGGAAAACCGTGATCGCAAGCTTGTCCGCATCGCCAATCTTATTGGGATCATCAAAAGGCATCATCATTTGGAGGTACTCAAACAACCCCTTCGAGGTCTGAAACTTTTTGATGTCCTGGCCCGCACCCCAGATGGGTCGGGGAAAGGTCACAGCGTCCCTGCCATTGACCCCATGACAACTCACGCAGTGCGCCGAGTAGAGCCTTGCGCCCGCCACGACCTGAGGGCTCGAACCCGATGGAACCTCAACGGCCGCTGCCATCGGGCTGATCAAAAGAAGTATTGAGAAGATCCCAAAGAGTCGCATACATCTCCCATATGAAAAAGAGGGCCGTCGGCCAGACGCCGACCGCCCTCCGATCCCAACCAAGCGCTAGACCACCTGAATCTTGAACTTTGGTATGGCTCCGTTTGCCATGCCGAGTTGGTTAAACGGAACCGCTGCGGGTTGTGATTCCCCTCTTGTGTCGGTCCCGCGCGTCTCGACCGTGTGAATTCCGGGGGTGGCCTCCCACGGAAACTCGAACCGCACCCATGTGTATCTCCCTAGGTTGGGCTGGCGAAGGGTGGCCCTGCGCCACATTCCGCCATCGATGCGGTACTCCACGTACCAGATGCCATGCTGTGGTGCCCAGGCATAGCCATTGAGCATCTGCTTGCCCGCATTGACTTTGGGCAACTCACCCCGCTTGAGGGGATAGTTGGCAGGAATTGAGGGCGACTTCTCAAGCACCAGTGGCACGGTGATGAAGGACTTAATCGGCATCCAGGCCACCATGGGGCCTTGAACATCGGCTTTGGTCACACCGATGAACTCATCATTTGGCAGAACCTCCGGCGCCTTATAGTCCGGGCCGATGTAGACCTCGCCCTTGGTATTGAGCCGAACCCAATGCTGGTGGGTGTCGATCTTGATTTCCGTGAGCCACTTGATGGAGGCGGTCCCTCCCCAACCGGGAACCACCAGTCGGACTGGCCCACCGTGATCGGCAGTCAGGGGGTTGCCGTTCATGTTGAAGCAAATCCCGATGTCATCGGGCCGAGAGGTGATCTCGGAGATTGGCATGGGTCGACCCATGTCGTTGCCATCGACACCAGACCAGAACAGAGCCGACTTGGCATTGGGCTTGAGTCCCACAAGCGCGAAGATGTGGCTCATTGGAACGTATTGCCACTCAGCCTGACCGATCGCACCGAGCACCCAGTTGCCTCCTGCAACCTTGTCGTGGCCCTGTTGTTCCCAGAAAAGCGAACGTCCATTGCCATGGCATTCCATCGTGGCGACAATCGTTTTCGAGGGCATCTTCAGGAGTTGCTCGTACCCGATCTCGATTGGCTTATCGATTCCGTTGCCATGGACCTTGAGCTTCCAGTTCTGAGGCAACAAGACCGGCTTCTGCTCCGCAAGCGGTGTGGGGTAGTGATTGCGGACATAGAACTCCTCCACTGGGGTCATGAACGTTGTGAAGTTCCAGTAATTCCCACTGCGAACCGTCGCCCCGATATTGAGCAGCCGTGCATCGTCCTTCAAGATGGCCTTTCGGGCGGCCGCGGGCGCTGCAGCCTGTGCTTTGGCAATCAAGGGAGCCGCAGCAGTGGCCGCTCCCATCGCCGCCGCGGAGACAAAAAAGCGGCGTCGGTCGCTCTGCGGACCAATCCGCAACGCGTCTTTCACCATTGAGAGTTCCTGCTGCTGATGCTTCTCCTGTGACATGTCGTTCCCCTTGATTTGTTTGGACGAATTGTTCTGACCCAGCCGCCTCATTCCACTTCAACCCTCTTGTGCATGGACGCTCAATTTCAGTCGAGCGCACCGCAAAGAGGTCTGTGCAATGAGTTTGATGTTTCGATAACCATCGAACAAGCAGAGTCCATGATGCGATCATGGGCAAACCCGCCCTATGGCTAGAAAATTATGTTTTTTTTTAGAGACTTAGAGAGAAGGGCCTCGATTCGACTAGTGGAAAGCACCAACCGCATCTGGCCGGCCGATGGCCGGTGAGGGGCTCAGCCCAGGGCAACCGGCTTGTCACTGCACTGTAATATTTCCATAATAATCGAAATGTAGAATTGAAAAAAACAGTCAACGGGAGAAACCATGTCGTCACAGCGCGTCTTCAACGTGTTGTTTATCTGCACCCGCAATTCATCTCGCTCCATCATGGCCGAGTCCATTCTCAATGGCATGAAGCACCCTCAATTCCGTGCCTTCTCGGCAGGCAGCAACCCCAAAGGCGAGATCAGTTCCAATGCTCTGAATCTGCTTCGCGAGAATCGACTGCCCTCCGTGTGACCTCGCTGCAACGACCGGGACGACTTCTGGCGGCAGTGCGCACCCGAGCGCGATTTCGTCTTCACGGTATGCGATAAAGCCGCCGGCGAGGTCTGCCCCATCTGGCCCGGCCAACCCATGACAGCCCACTGGGGCGTGGAGGAGCCCACCCAGGCCAATGCCACCGAAGAGGCCACGCGCCGCAAGTTTCTCGAAGTCGCCAGCATTCTTCGCCGCCGCATTGAGCTCTTTGTCTCTCTTCCCATCGAGAAACTCGATAGACTGGCACTGCAAAAGTCACTCCAAGAAATTGGGCAGTCACGCTGAATGAAAAACGCCAACGCCATCGCCGCCTTCAATGCCCTGGGCCAGGAGTCTCGGCTGAATATTTTTCGGCTTGTGGTCCAGCGGGCTGACACCGGAGTAACCCCTTCGGAGATGGTGGAGTTGCTCGGCATTCCGGCCGCAACACTCTCATTCCATCTCAAGGAGCTTCTCTCGGCGGGACTGCTCTCTGTCGAGCGCCAGAGCAGAAGTCTCATCTATCGACCACAGCTGGAATTTATGAACGAGCTCGTTGGGTTCCTGTCGGAGAACTGCTGCGGGGGCAAGCCCTGCGGACCGGTCACGGCAGCACCCCTTCTCGACGCACGCAAGCGTTAGCCCGCTTGAAACTCTTTGAACGTTTTCTAACCCTCTGGGTGGCGCTGGCCATTGCCACGGGGGTTCTCGCTGGTCTGATCGCTCCTGAAGCCTTCGCATCGTTGGCGACCCTCGAGGTCGCCAAGATCAATTTGCCGATCGCCATTTTGATCTGGTTCATGATTCTGCCGATGATGATGCAGATCGAATGGTCTGCAATCCGCTCGGTCGGTCGACAGCCCAAGGGGCTGATGCTCACCCTTCTCATTAACTGGCTCATCAAGCCCTTCAGCATGCTGGCTGTGGGGATCTTCTTTTTCGAGTATGTGTTTGTCGACTGGGTGGAGCCGGCCTCGGCCGAGTCATACCTGGCAGGAATGATTCTTCTTGGTGTTGCGCCTTGCACAGCAATGGTCTTCGTCTGGAGCCAACTGGTTCGATGCGACCCAAACTACACCCTGGTTCAGGTCACCATGAACGATCTCATTCTCATCGTTGCATTTGCGCCCATTGCTGGGCTCTTGCTGGGCATATCCGACATCCCCGTGCCTTGGGACACCCTGGCCCTCTCCACCCTGCTCTACGTGGTTCTGCCACTGCTCGCGGGAATGGGGCTTCGCCGTTGGCTTATTCAGCATAGCGAGCAAAGACTCAATGCCGCCATCGCCTCCATGCGGCCGCTCTCGATTGGCAGCTTGCTGCTCACGGTCACACTTCTCTTTGGCTTTCAGGCCAACACCATGCTCGACGCGCCAGAGGTGGTGGTGATCATTGCAATCCCGCTTCTGGTGCAGACCTACGGCATATTCTTTTTGGCCTGGTTCTTGGCAGCGCGACTCAATCTTCCCCCAACGATTGCGGGGCCGGCCTGCCTCATTGGGACATCGAATTTCTTCGAGCTGGCAGTGGCCGTGGCCATTGCCCTCTTCGGACTTCACTCTGGCGCTGCGTTGGCCACGGTGGTGGGCGTGCTGGTGGAAGTGCCCGTCATGCTCTCACTGGTCAGGTGGGTCAATCGATTCCAGACCCGAAGGGCATCGACCGTCTCGCGCACGTCGTGAACACGAATCACGCTTGCCCCCGCCTGGGCGGCAAGCACTGCAGCGGCAAGACTCCCCCCCAGGCGCTCGTGGGCAGGGGCATCCTCGCGAGCACTGAGTTGCCCAATCATTCGCTTGCGAGAGACCCCAACCAGAACCCGATGCTGACCACACAGCAGATCGAGTGAACCAAACAACGCCAGATTGTGGTCAAGGGTCTTGCCAAAGCCAAAGCCCGGGTCGAGCAAGATGCTCTCTGGGGACACACCGAGTCCCTCGAGCAACTGCTGCTGCTCTTGAAGAAAGCCGTGCACCTCTTCCACCACACTCTCATATGTGGGATTTCGTTGCATCTGCTGCGGCTCCCCCTGCATATGCATTACGCAGACGCCAAGGCCCCTTGCGCGGGGGTCACGAAGCAGCGCCTGCATCTCGGGGGCCTTGAAGCCACCGACATCGTTGATGAGATCGATGCCGATGTCCAAGGCTGCATCGACCACGCTGGGTCGACGGCTGTCGAGCGAGAGTGGAAGGCCAATGTCTTGCAAGGCCTCGAGAACGGGGCCGACCCTTTGGAGTTCCTCGGTGGGATCGACCGGCGCAGCGCCCGGCCGCGTGCTCTCTCCACCAATATCCAGAATATCGGCCCCATCGGCCTTCATGCGATGGGCTGCATCGAGCGCCTGCGACAAGTCGAGATGCCGCCCGCCATCGGAGAAGGAGTCTGGGGTGATGTTGAGAATGCCCATGACCAGGGGCCGATCGAGACGCAGCCGATGCCGCCCACAATGAAAAAGGCCTGCCGAGGGGCAGGCCTTGGATACAGACTGCACTGACTCAGGCCGGGGCTGCTGCACCATCTGCCGCCACGCCGGCTGCAGGGCCCTTGGCCGGAGTGCCACCGCTGGTGGGTGGGCCCGAGGGGCGGCTGGGCGGACGAGGATCTTGGCCCGACATGATGTCGTTGATCTGGTCTGCGTCGATGGTCTCCCACTCGAGCAGGGCCTTGGCCATGGCATGCATCTTGTCTTTGTTGTCCTCAATGAGCTTGCGGGCACGGGCGTACTGCTCATCGATGATGCGACGAATCTCCGCATCGACCTTCTGCATCGTGGCCTCGGAGATGTTCGTGGTCTTGGTGATGGAGCGGCCCAAGAAGACCTCGCCCTCGTTCTCGGCATAGACCATGGGCCCAAGGGTATCGGTCATTCCATAGCGAGTGACCATGTCGCGGGCGAGACCCGTTGCACGCTCGAAGTCATTCGAGGCGCCCGTGGTCATCTGGTCCATGAAGACCTCTTCGGCGATTCGCCCACCGAACAAGACAGCGATGGTGCTCAGCATGCGCTCTTTGTCCATGCTGTAGCGATCGCCCTCGGGCAGCTGCATGGTGACACCCAGTGCACGACCACGGGGAATGATGGTGACCTTGTGAACAGGGTCGGTCTTGGGCAGCAGACGTGCCACCAGCGCATGGCCGGACTCGTGATACGCGGTGTTGCGGCGCTCTTCCTCGGGCATGACGATGGAGCGGCGCTCGGCACCCATAAGAATTTTGTCCTTGGCCTTCTCAAAGTCTTCCATCTCCACCAGCCGGCCATTGCGACGGGCCGCGAACAAAGCGGCCTCGTTGACCAGGTTGGCCAGGTCGGCACCCGACATGCCGGGCGTGCCACGAGCGAGGATGTCTGCCTTGACATCGGGCGCCATGGGAACCTTGCGCATGTGGACATTCAAAATCTGCTCGCGACCGCGAACGTCAGGAAGTGGGACCACCACCTGTCGGTCGAAACGACCCGGGCGCAGGAGCGCGGGATCGAGAACGTCGGGACGGTTGGTGGCAGCAATAACAATGATTCCTTGGTTGGTCTCAAAGCCATCCATCTCAACGAGCATCTGGTTGAGGGTCTGCTCGCGCTCATCGTTGCCGCCGCCCAGGCCTGCGCCACGCTGGCGACCCACAGCATCGATTTCATCGATAAAGATGATGCAAGGCGCCTGCTTCTTGGCGTTCTCAAACATATCGCGAACGCGGGCCGCACCCACGCCGACAAACATCTCGACAAAGTCCGAGCCAGAGATGGAGAAGAAAGGCACCTTGGCCTCGCCAGCGATGGCCTTGGCGAGCAGGGTTTTACCGGTTCCAGGCGAGCCGACCATGAGCACACCCCGCGGAATGCGCCCACCGAGTTTCTGAAACTTAGATGGGTCGCGCAGGAACTCAACGAGTTCGGTGACCTCTTCCTTGGCCTCATCGCAGCCGGCGACATCGGCAAAAGTGATGTTGTTGTTGTTCTCATCGAGCATGCGGGCCTTGGACTTGCCAAACGAGAAGGCACCGCCACGGCCACCGCCCTGCATCTGGCGCATGAAGAAGATCCAGACGCCAATAAGCAGAAGCATGGGGAACCAGGAGACGAAAATGCTCATGAGCAGCGAGGGCTGCTCCTCGGCCTTGGCCGAGACTGTGACCCCGTACTTCATGAGGTCGGAGACCATCCAGATGTCTTGGGGTGCATTGACTGAAATGACACGGTCGTCGGTGGTCTGCGCACGAACGATGCGTCCGTCGATGGTGGCGGAGCGAATGCGTCCCTGTCTCGCCTCTTCCATGAACTGGGAGTACGAGACCTCAGTGCCCACCCTCTGGCCGCCGTCGAACTGACGGAATACCGAGAACAGCACCAGACCAATCACCATCCAAATTGCGACTTTGGAGAACGTGTTATTCACTTCTGGACCCTTTCAGCGAAGCCAACTGGCTTCTTGAGGCTACACGAAAATTAAAACCCAACTCAAAACCCGACTAAGTTACTAGGATATACCCAAATCCTTTGTCCACCAAGCTTTGACCCACTTCACGTCCGAAGATCCCGTCCGAGCAAAAAAAGCTCGGAAGACTCTGCACGACTCGCCGCGGGCTTTCTGGAGGTGACGCGATCGAAGACCCGCTTAAAGGCCTCGACGAGCTGGCTATAGCCACTGCCCTGGAATGTCTTGACCAGCAACGCCCCCTGAGGCTTTAGGTGCTGTTGCGAGAAGGCCAAAGCCAATTCACCGACATGCATGATGCGCGCAGCATCGGCTGCACCCACACCCGATAGATTGGGGGCCATATCCGACAACACAAGATCGACCTTGCGCCCCAAAAGGCTTTTGGCAAGGGCCTCCTCTACCTCGGCCTCGCGAAAATCACCCTCCAAAAACGCCACATCCGCAATGGGATCCATGGGAAGGATGTCGAGCGCAATGATCTGCCCGTGAATGCCGGGCTCGCCTTTTTTCGAGAGCTTCTCGCGAACCACCTGCGACCAACTTCCCGGTGCCGCACCCAGGTCCACCACCGTCATGCCGGGTCGGATGAGTCGGTCTTTCTCGTCGATTTCAAGGAGTTTGAAGGCCGCCCGAGAGCGGTATCCCCGTTGTTGCGCCTGACGCACATAGGGGTCGGTGACATGCCGATGAATCCAGGCGGGGTTGCTCTTATTCTTGGCCAGGCCAGCTACTCGTATCGAACGTCGAGGATTTCCACCTCGCGCGAGCCACTCGGGGCCACCACCGTCACGACATCGCCCACCACCTTGCCAATAAGGGCCCGAGAGATGGGGCTGGAGACAGAGATCTTCCCCTGGCGAAGGTCGGCCTCGTCATCGCCCACGATCTGATAGCGCGCCTTCTCTCCCGATTCAATGGTCTCGACCTCGACGGTCACACCAAAGACCACTCGGCCGTCTTGCTCGAGTTCCTTGGGATTGATGATCTGGGCCGTGGAGAGCTTGCCCTCGAGTTCGGCAATGCGGGCCTCGACAAAGCCCTGCCGCTCCTTGGCCGCGTCGTATTCTGCATTCTCAGAGAGATCGCCCTGTGCGCGCGCCTCGGCAATGGCATTGATGACCGATGGCCTCTCCACATGCTTGAGCCGGTGGAGTTCCTCTCGGAGCATTTCGGCTCCTCTGACCGTTAATGGGGTGGAAGACATATCAGAGACTCAACTGGCGATGCAGACCCTGCAAATCATAGACCTCTAATCGTGCGTGTGCGATGGCCTGCATGCCCTCGACCGCGGCACGCGCTCCTGCCAGCGTGGTGTAGGTGGTCACGCGCTGGGCCAAGGCGGTGGTGCGAATCGATCGGGAGTCGGCCATTGCCGTGCGCTTCTCTTCAACCGTGTTGATGATGAAATGCACCTCGCCATTCTTGATCATGTCGACGACATGCGGACGGCCCTCGGTCACCTTGTTCACGGTGACCACCGGAATACCCTCGGCCGCGATGGCCGCAGCAGTGCCTCGAGTGGCAATGATCTTGTAGCCCAGGCCATGGAGCATCTGGGCCACTTCGATCATTCCGGGCTTGTCGCTGGTCTTTACACTGATAAATGCAAGACCGCCCTTGGAGGGGTCGGGCAGTTGGGTGCCCGCCGCAATCTGTGATTTCACAAAGGCCTCGACAAAGGTGGGGGCCACGCCCATGACCTCGCCCGTCGATTTCATCTCGGGGCCGAGAATGGTGTCGACTCCGGGGAACTTCACAAAGGGGAATACGGCCTCCTTCACCGAGAAGTAGCGCGGTATCACCTCGCGAACCACCCCCTGATCGGGCAGGCTGCGCCCGAGCATGGCACGGGCCGCGATCTTGGCAAGCGGCATCCCTGTGGCCGTTGAGACAAACGGCACGGTTCGAGCCGCACGCGGATTGACCTCGAGCACAAAGACCGAACCATTCTGAATGGCGAACTGCACGTTCATGAGCCCCACCACATTCAAGGCCCGAGACATGAGTTCGGTCTGGCGCTTGAGCTCAGCGATGAGATCGGCCGAGAGGGAGTGAGGCGGCAGGCTGCAGGCGGAATCGCCCGAGTGAACGCCGGCCTGCTCAATATGCTCCATCACCCCCCCAATGCGCACCTGCTTGCCATCCGAGAGGCAATCCACATCGACCTCGATGGCATCGTTCAAGAAACGATCGAGCAGCACGGGGGAATCATTCGAGACCTTCACCGCCTCGCGCATGTAGCGCTCGAGGTCGCGCTGTTCATGAACAATCTCCATGGCGCGACCACCGAGCACATAGCTCGGCCTCACCACCAGGGGGTAACCAATCTCTTGGGCCAAGCGAATGGCCTCTTCCTCATTGCGGGCGGTGCGATGCGGGGGCTGAAGGAGTTCGAGCTTGTGCAGCAACTTCTGGAAGCGCTCGCGGTCCTCGGCGATGTCGATCGACTCCGGCGACGTACCGACAATTGGCACGCCCGCCGCCTCGAGGGATTTGGCAAGCTTGAGCGGCGTCTGGCCCCCGTATTGAACGATGACACCCACGGGCTTTTCGAGTTCCACGATCTCCAAGACATCCTCGAGGGTGAGGGGTTCGAAGTAGAGACGATCGGAGGTGTCGTAATCGGTGGAGACGGTCTCGGGATTGCAGTTGACCATGATGGTCTCAAAGCCATCCTCGCGCAGGGCCATGGCCGCATGCACACAGCAGTAATCGAACTCGATGCCCTGGCCGATTCGGTTGGGGCCTCCCCCCAGCACAATCACCTTCTTGCGATCGGTCGGTCGCGCCTCGCACTCTTGCTCGTAGCTTGAGTAGAAGTAAGACGTTCCCGTGTCGAACTCGGCCGCGCAGGTGTCCACACGCTTGTAGACCGGCCGCACCCCGAGGCTGTGACGAAGCTTGCGAATGGCCCCCTCGGTGGTATCGAGCAGGTACGCCAACCGACGGTCGGAGAAGCCCTTGCGCTTGAGTTCGCGCAGCAGAGGCTCGGTGAGATCGCCGAGGGTCTTTTTCTCGAGGGCCAGTTCGATGTCAACAATCTCTTTAATCTGAACCAGGAACCAAGGGTCGATGTGGGTCAGGGCATGGACTTCTTCGACTGAGAAACCACCGGCAAATGCATCGCCCACATACCAAATTCGCTCGGGGCCGGGCTCTCCCAGTTCCTCTTCAATGGCCTCGCGGTCGGTGGTCTTCTGATTGAGTCCATCGACCCCCACCTCCAGGCCCCGCAGCGCCTTCTGGAAGGACTCCTGAAAGGTTCGGCCCATGGCCATGACCTCGCCCACCGACTTCATCTGTGTGGTCAGGTGGCTATCGGCCGCTGGGAATTTCTCGAAGGCAAAGCGAGGAATCTTCGTGACCACGTAGTCAATGGACGGTTCGAAGGAGGCCGGTGTGGCGCCCGCAGTGATTTCATTGCGCAGTTCATCGAGGGTATAGCCCACGGCCAATTTGGCAGCCACCTTTGCAATGGGAAAGCCTGTGGCCTTCGATGCCAGGGCAGACGAACGAGAGACCCTGGGGTTCATCTCGATGACGATCATGCGGCCGTTGTCGGGGTTGATTGCAAACTGAACATTCGAGCCGCCGGTGTCCACGCCAATCTCACGAAGGATCGCGATCGATGCGTTGCGCATGATCTGGTACTCCTTGGCGGTGAGGGTCTGCGCCGGGGCCACCGTGATGGAGTCCCCCGTGCGAATGCCCATGGGGGCGAGGTGCTCGAGGGAACAGACAATGATGCAGTTGTCGGCTCGGTCTCGAACCACCTCCATCTCAAACTCTTTCCAGCC
>DAIPXU010000029.1:0-11777 GCA_036783055.1 Burkholderiaceae bacterium
CGATGCCGCCCGCTTCATCACCAGCGAGAAGAAGAATGTGGTGGTCGATAGCTATGTGGAGTGGCGCATTGCCGATCCAAAGGTCTTCTGCACCAGTGTCGCCGGCCGTATTTCCAGTGCCGAAGATCGTATCTCCCGGGCCCTGCGTGATGGTCTCAACAACGAGATTGCCATGCGAACCGTCAACGAGGTGATTTCTGGCGAGCGCGAAAAGGTGATGGAGGGGATCTTGACTCGCATCGCAGAGGATGCGAAGCAAATCGGTGTGCAGATCGTGGACGTTCGATTGCGTCGGGTGGACTTTGCCGAGGAGATCCGTGATTCGGTCTTTCGCCGAATGGAGTCCGAGCGCAAGGCGATTGCCAGCGAGCGTCGATCACAGGGCGGTGCAGAGGCCGAGAAGATTCGGGCCAACGCCGATCGCCAGCGAGAGGGCATTCTTGCCCAGGCTTACCGCCGGGCCCAGGTGATCAAGGGCGATGCCGATGCAAAAGCCGCGGCCTCCTATGCGGCGGCTTTTGGTCAGAATCCCGAGTTTGCGAGCTTCTATCGCAGCCTGCAGGCCTATCGAGAGACATTCAATAAGCCCAGCGACGTGATTGTGGCCGACCCACAGTCGGAGTTTTTCCGCTACTTCCGCGCGCCCAACAGCAAGCGCTAGCCGCTTGGTGCCTCCCTGAGCGGGCTTGTGCGTGCTCAGGGATAATCGGGTTTATGAACGCTTGGCACCTTCCCGATCAGTTCTCGGATGTTCTCCCTGCGGAGGCCGCGCGGCTTGAGCTGCTGCGCAGGCGGCTGCTCGACCTATGCAGTGGCTATGGATACGACCAGGTCATTCCTCCGCTCGTTGAGTATGCAGAGTCTCTTCGCGTCACTGGCTCGGAGGACTTGGATCGCCGAAGCTTCAAGATGTCCGACCCAGTCACAGGACGGCTGCTCGGAATTCGAGCGGACATGACGCCTCAGGTGGCTCGCATCGATGCCCATCAACTCGGCGGCGATGGTGTGGTGCGGCTCTCGTATGCCGCCTCGGTGGTTCATGCGCAGGCCGCAGGCCTGCTCTCCTCCAGAGAACCACTTCAAATGGGCTGCGAGCTTTTCGGTCATGCGGGCCTGGAGGCCGACCTGGAGATACAGGAGTTGGCCCTGGCCTGCCTCGATGCAGCAGGACTGCAAGAGGTGCATCTGGATCTCACCGACCGCGGAATTTTTCTGGCCCTAATGCAGGCCGACCCAGGGCTTGCCGAAGTCGAGGAGGCCGTGTTGGCTGCACTTGCACTCAAAGACCGGCCCCGGCTGATGGACGCGGCCAAGGGATTGAAGGCCTCGACCCGGTCGGCTTGCGAGGCCCTGCTGGGTCTCTATGGTCCGGCAACGGGTCCCAACAACGCAATTGATCGGGCCCGGGCCGTATTGCCGCCGATTGCGCAGATCAAAGAGGCACTCGATCGACTCGAACGGGTGGCCTCCTCTGCACTTTTTGTTCAGCATCCCCGTTGTGCTTTGACCATCGACCTGGCCGACTTGGCCGGCTGGCGTTATCACAATGGGATTATGTTTTCGATCAGTTCGAAGGCATGGCCCGATGCCATTGTTCGAGGTGGCCGTTACGACGGCGTGGGCGAGGCCTATGGTCGTGCAAGGGCGGCGACTGGATTCAGTCTCGAGCTCCGTGCACTGGCATCCTTGGTGGACTCTGCCGATGCCGACCCAAGCAGAACCAGGTCGGTTGTGGCCGCGCCATGGCGAGACGAGGTGCCGCTTCGAGAGGCCATTGCGGGTTTGCGAGGGCAGGGACGCCGAGTGGTGTGTTTGCCCGAGAGTGAATTGGCGCAATGGACAGGCCCTCGCCTCACGCCCTCTGGATCGGGTTGGGTCCTGTCCGAGAAGTCTTGAACCCCGTTTAGAGAAGGATGCAGTGATGACGAAGCCGATGCATGCGGCAGCCAACCGCGTTGGACGCAATGTTGCGATTGTGGGCACCCAGTGGGGCGATGAGGGCAAGGGGAAGATTGTCGACTGGCTCACTGAGCAAGTTCATGGGGTGGTGCGGTTTCAAGGCGGTCACAATGCGGGCCATACCCTGGTGGTCAATGGACGCAAGACCGTTCTTCGATTGATTCCGTCGGGCATTCTGCATCCCAAGGTTCGTTGTTTCATCGGCAACGGGGTGGTCTTGTCTCCCGAGGCCCTGCTTGGTGAGATTGATGAGCTTCAGGCCAGTGGGCTGTCGGTAGAAGAGCGCTTGCTCATTAGTTGGGCCTGTCCGCTGATTCTTCCTGTGCACGTCGCGCTTGATCGGGCCCGTGAGGCCGCCAAGGGCGATGCCAAGATTGGCACCACTGGCCGTGGCATTGGTCCCGCCTACGAGGACAAGGTGGCACGTCGAGCCGTGCGCCTCATTGACCTGAAGAATCCGAAGCGTCTCATCGAGACGCTTCGCGAGACCTATGCCCTTCACAATCACGTGCTCACGGGATTCCTGAAGGCCGAGGCGGTTGATCCCGACACGACCCATGCCGAACTCATGCGAATGGCACCTCGCCTCCTGCGAATGGCGGCCGATGTTCCCAATGAATTGGACATGGCCATGCGACAGGGCCATGCACTGCTATTCGAGGGCGCCCAGGGCTCTCTGCTCGACATCGACCACGGCACCTATCCCTATGTGACCAGCAGCAACTGTGTGGCCGGTGCCGTGGGTGCGGGCGCAGGCATTGGCCCCGGTCAGGTTGACTATGTGTTGGGACTCACCAAGGCCTATGCCACGCGCGGGGGTTCGGGGCCATTTCCCACCGAGTTGCAAGACGAAGTGGGACGGCATTTGGCCGAGAAGGGCAATGAGTTCGGATCGGTCACTGGACGGCCCAGGCGTTGCGGTTGGTTCGATGCCGCCGCGCTTCGTCGGAGCATTCAGATCAATGGTGTTTCTGGTTTGTGCATCACCAAACTCGATGTGCTCGATGGCCTCAAGACCATTCGTCTCTGCACCGGCTATGAGACGCCCGATGGCCCAACGCATGTCTTGCCCTTTGGGGCCGATGCCGTCGAGGCATGTCGCCCGATTTACGAGGACTGGCCAGGCTGGTCTGCCTCCACGGCCGGTGTTCGTGAGTGGAGTGGCTTGCCCCAAGAGGCACGCAACTACCTGAATCGACTCTCGGAGGTGACTGGTGCGCCCATTGCAATGATCTCGACGGGGCCCGAGCGAGATGAGACTATTCTGATGGAGCATCCCTTCGGGGTTGTGGGTCGCTGATCATGCATCGCCCTGCGTCCAATCCGAGAACAACCAACCAGGGAGGGGTGGTGCCCAGAAGAGGACTCGAACCTCCACAGTGTTGCCACCGCTAGGACCTGAACCTAGTGCGTCTACCAATTCCGCCATCTGGGCTTGAACGCTGGGTGGGCGAAGAATCCACCCGCGATCGAGTCGCACACTGTAGCCCGAAAGTTAAATTTGTCAAAACAACGCGCCACCCCTAGCCACAGCAAAAAAGGCCGTTCCACCGAGGAGGGTGGCAACGACTCACCGAGTTTCACGGGACGCCTGATCGGTCATCGGGATGGCTTTGGTTTTATTCGTCCCGACACCGGCGGGGACGATGTCTTTGTCTCCCCCCGCGAGATGCTCAAGGCCATGCATGGCGATCGCGTCCGGGCGCAAGTGATTGGCACCGATCGCAGAGGCCGTCCCGAGGCAACCATTCAAGAGGTGGTGGAGCACGACACCCGAAACATTGTGGGGCGCCTGGTGCAAGAGCGCGGCATTCTGCTGGTGGCCCCGGAGGACCAGCGCATTAAGCACGATGTCTTGATTGGCGCATCCGATACGGGTGGTGCCGAGCCTGGCCAGGTGGTGATGGTGGAGATCATTGAACCCCCCACCCGCTACACGCCGCCAGTGGGCCGTGTGGTCGAACGACTGGGCTCGATTGATGACCCGGGCATGGAGGTTGAAATTGCGGTTCGCAAATTCGATGTACCGCATCGGTTTTCCAGCGCGGCCGAGCGGCTGGCCGAGCGACTGCCCAAGGCGGTTCGAACTGCTGATGTGAAAGACCGCATCGACCTGCGTGACTTGCCTCTGATGACCATCGATGGCGAGGATGCAAGGGACTTCGATGATGCTGTCTATGCGGAGGTGATTCCGAAGAAGGGCTGGCGACTGATTGTGGCGATTGCCGATGTCAGCCACTATGTGAAGCCCGATGACGCCTTGGACCGAGATGCCTTTGAGCGAGCGACCTCGGTCTACTTCCCCCGACGCGTTATTCCCATGTTGCCTGAGGCCCTCTCCAACGGGCTCTGCTCACTGAACCCCGGCGTTGAGCGACTGGCACTCGTCTGCGACATGGTGGTGTCAGAGACGGGCATGGTGCGGGCCTATCAGTTTTACGATGCAGTCATTCTCTCTGCGGCTCGACTCACCTACGACCAGGCCTGGGCTGCATTGGCGGACCCCACAGGCCCCGAGGCCCGTGTTCTGGGGCCCCGGCTTCGTGCACTCGAGACACTCTATGAGGTCTACAAGGCCTTTGCGGCCCAACGACAATCGCGCGGGGCCATTGAACTCGAGACCGTTGAGACCTACATGAAGACCGATGACCATGGTCGCATTCAGCAGATCATGCCGAGGATGCGCAATGACGCCCATCGGCTCATTGAGGAATGCATGCTCGCAGCCAATACCTCGGCCGCCGATTTTCTGGAGCGCCAAAAGCGCACGGGACTCTTTCGGGTTCACGAGGGGCCCACACCCGAGCGGCTTCGATCGCTGCGCGAGTTTCTCAAGACCCAGGGCCTTCGGCTGGCGGGAGGAGATGCTCCCCAGCCCTCTGACTACGCGAGACTCTCGCGAGAAATCAAGCTTCGGCCCGACGCGCGACTCCTCCAGACCCTGCTGCTGCGCTCGATGCAGCAGGCCATCTACACCCCAGACAACTCGGGCCACTTTGGCTTGGCCTACCCGGCCTATGCCCATTTCACCTCCCCAATCCGCCGCTATCCCGACTTGCTCGTGCATCGTGTGATCAAGGCCGCACTCGGTGGCGCCAACTACGTGCCCAAATATGGACAGCGGTCCGATGAGCCATCCAAGCGCTCGGATGCCACCGAGCGGTGGCGAATCATTGGCGATCATTGCTCGGCTGCGGAGCGACGCGCAGACGAGGCGTCTCGCGATGTAGAGGCCTGGTTGAAGTGCCAATTTATGAAGAACCGGGGTGGGGAACAACTGCCTGGAACAGTCACGGGCGTGACCTCGTTTGGTCTTTTTGTCACGCTCGACAGCTTGTTTGTGGAGGGCCTGATTCATGTCTCGGAACTCGGTGGCGAGTACTTTCAGTTCAACGAGACCATTCATGAGCTTCGCGGAGAACGCACTGGCCGTCGCTTCCGTCTTTACGATCCCCTGATCGTGCAGGTCTCGCGGGTGGATCTGGAGGCGCGGCGAATCGAATTCCGATTGGTGCCCTCGATGATCCGAGCGGTGAAGAAAGACAAGACGGTGGTGGACTCCGAGGAGGCGAGTTTTCAGGCCTTTGACAATGATGGCTTGTACGATGAGATCATGCCCTCGCGGGGACGCAAGTCGGGCGCCCTGCCGGCCCCCGAGGCGGGACGCAAGAAGAAGTCTGTCTCGAAGGCCAGCAAAAGCAAACGCGTACCCGGTCGCATCGCGCCAAGCAAACGATCGGCATCGCGCAAGTCGCGCAGGGGTTGAGCGTGTCCGACGATCGACTGCTGGGCTTTCATGCCATTCGGGCGCGCCTGCGATCGGCCCCCGAAACGATCAAGACGGTCTGGATGGATGCCAATCGCAAGGACGGGCGCATGAAGGCCCTGCGTGTGGAATTGGATGCGGCAAGGGTCTCCATTCAGATGTGTTCGGCCGACAAACTCGACGGGCTCTCTCAGGGTGAGCGCCACCAGGGCGTGGTGGCGGTGGCAGAGGTGCGGCAGGGCTTCGATGACCTCGAGCAACTCCTTGAGGCACTTCAGTCCAGCGAGCGCTCCCATGCGGGTCTCTTGCTCGCGCTCGATGGAGTGACCGATCCACACAACCTGGGTGCGATTCTTCGAACGGCCGATGCCACCGGTGTGCAGGGGGTGATTGCTCCCAAGGATCGCTCAGCGCCACTCAACGAGGTGGCCAGCCGCGTCTCGGCGGGCGGCGCTGAGCAGGTACCGTATTTGCGTGTCACTAATCTATCGAGGGCCCTGGAGAGTCTTCAGCAGGCAGGCTATTGGGTCATTGGTTTGGATGAGGCGGGTGAGGCCAGCCTATTCGAGGCCGATCTGCGTGGCCCCACGGTCTTGGTGCTTGGCGCCGAGGGCGCAGGCCTTCGGCGAATGACCCGTGAGCATTGCGATGCACTCGCCGCTCTTCCAATGCTCGGCAGTGTCGAGAGCTTGAATGTCTCGGCAAGTTGCGCAGTGGCCTGCTACGAGGTCATTCGTCAGCGGCGCTTTTCTCGGTAGCGCCATGGGGGAATGGGCTCCTCATCGCTGGCCCAAAGCCCCCTGCGCTCCTCGCGCGCGACGGCCTCGGCCTCCTCATAGCGAGAGCGTGCCGAGACCGTCAGGTCGGTCCGGTATCGACGAAAGTACCAGGCATGTCCTTCGAGAATCATGGTCTGGCCAATGTCTTTGCCACCCACACTCAACTGTGCAATCCACCGGCCGTGGCCATCCCGTTTCACGGCCTTGGCCTCGATCTCCTCGGCGTTCAAAAGCGACTCCAGTCGCTCTCTGGCGGCCTGCCCGTGGGCCTGGTTTTTCTCTGGTGCATCGATTCCGACGAGTCGCACCTGAACGGTTTTGCCGCGGCTGTTCTTTAGGAGCAGGGAATCGCCATCGAAGGCCTTGATAAAGACAAGCGGATCACTCAGTTCTTGCGCGGCCGATGGAGATTCGGCCCAAGTCGAGGCCAGGGGCCCGAGCATGGCTGCAAGGCTGAGTGAGTAAAGAGTCCGTGCGAAGATCCTCCGCACCATCCACAATCGGTTCAACATAGCAATGATCATAGGCCCAGGCTGTCTCGAGGGTGAGTGCCCTTCGCCCGCCCCCTTGAGGAGTGAAATCAATCGAGCGCTGCTCGTTGCGGTGGGTCTGCAGCCATGGTCATTCAGGGGCGAGCCTGTGGGCTGGGCAACTCCCGGGCTCTTGCCCTTTTTTGAAAGCCAATTGGACCTCGATGAATCGGGGCTTGCGGCCCGCGAGCAGCGGCTTCGGCAGGCCGCGGCTGTGGTCGGGCTCACAGGATGGAGAGATGAGCGCCAGCGATTGATCGGTGCCTCGGGCCAGGTCATCTTCGGAGACGATGGCCGACCGGTGGCCCTTGAGCGGAGCCTCTTTCGGCCCTTGGGCTTGCTGGCCCAATCGGTCCAGCTCAATGCAAGAGCACCTGCCGGCCGCTTTTGGGTGGCCCGCCGTTCTCTTCAAAAGGCGAGCGTCCCAGGGCGCTGGGACAGCCGTGTGGCCGGTGGGCTCCCGTCTAACGAGACACCCGATCAGTCCATTCAGAGGGAAGCACGCGAGGAGGCGGGCATTCATGGGTTTGCCCCCGAGTCCCTGCGCCTCTGGGGCATGGTGCGAGTGGCCCGAATGGTCGAGGACTTGCTTCATATCGAGCGCGTCTGGGTCTATGAGTGGAATGCGCCGAGCGACTGGCAGCCCAGGCCTGAGGACGATGAGGTGATGGCGGTGGATTGCTGGTCACGCGCCGATGTTCGCGCCGCCTGGTCGGAGGGACGTTTCAATCATGAAGCCGCAGCAGGACTGTTGGCGCCTGTGTCGTCGATCGATGGAGCGCGACACTCGAGCCAGCCGGCCTAGCCGCGAAAGCTCACTGCTTGGGCCAGAGAGAGCACTGAAACCGCGTAGAAGTAACTCCGGTTGTAGTGGGTGATGGCGAAGAAGTTGGGTGTGGCCACCCAGTAGAGTTCCCCCAGGTCGGGGTCGGGCAGGGCAATCAGGCTGGCCTGCATTGCCCTGGGCAGGCTCACCTCGGGGTCGAGGACTTGGGCCTTTACCAGATCACCCACAGTGTGTTTGGCCTCCAAGCCATCGACCATCACGCGCTGCAACTGCGGGGGTCGGTCTTGGGGGTTTGCACTCATGGCGGTGGGCAGGTGGCTGGGCAGGTCGCGACGCCAACCGTGGCGAGCAAGGAAATGGCCCACCGACCCAATCGCATCGCTTGGGCTGTTGATGAGATCGATTCGCTTGTTGCCATCGAAATCCACAGCGTAGTTGCGCCAACTGCTTGGCATGAATTGAGGAATGCCCAATGCACCGGCGAAGGAGCCCTTGAGGTCGTTTATCTTTAAGCCCGACTCTCGGCCGAGCACAAATAGCGCCGCCAACTCCTTGCGAAAGAACTCGGCCCGACGTTCATTTGCAAACCCTAGGCTTGCGAGTGTGTCGACCGTTGGAAAGCTTCCCATGATTCGCCCGTAGCGGGTCTCGATACCGAGAATTCCAGCAATAACGCGGGCCGGAACACCGTATTCCTCCTGTGCCCTGAGGAATGCGTCTCGGTGCATCCGAAGATAGGCGTTGCCGTTGGCGACCAGTTGGCCATCGAGGCTGCGCTGAATGACGCGTTGAACGGACCGCGCGGGCCCGAGTCCGTCGCCGGGCAACGGGTTGGCCAAGGCAATGGCCCGGTCTTGTCGTTCGGTGCGCCCCAATTGCTCCAGCAACCAGGCCATCGGAATCTTTTCACGCCCCGAGAGTTCTTCTAAGAATGGCAGCACGACGGCACTGGGCAGCCATTCGGGCAGTGTCTGGCGAGGTGGTGCCTTCTTCTTGGACTGGGGAGATGGGGATGCGGCCCGCTTCGGGGTCGTGGCCCCTTGGTTCTCGGCCGGCCTGGCTGCCTTCTCTGAAGCCACTAGGGATGAAACCGGCAGCAGGGCCCCAATGCTTGCAAGCCGGATGGCGCCCATGGCGGCCAAGCCACCCGTCACGGCGCCCAATAGCCTGCGTCGCTTCAAACCTGCGGCCCGATCTTTTCAATCGGTTGGAGGGCTGGTAGACTTTCGGGTTTCACCGCATTCGGTGATGTACGTTCAAAGGACAAAGCAATGGTGGTCATTCGACTTGCAAGGGGCGGTTCACACAAGCGCCCTTTTTACCACGTGGTGGCTGCGGATTCACGCTGCCGGCGCGATGGCCGTTTTATTGAGCGAGTGGGCTTCTTCAATCCCATCGCAAAGGGCAACGACCCACGCCTCCAACTGAGTATGGAACGCATTGAGCACTGGCGTGGCAATGGCGCCCAACTGAGCGATCGCGTCACCCAACTCGTCAAAGATTTTGCAAGCCAGGCCAAGGCCGCCTAAATCCCCTTCTCAGGGGCTGGCGGGTTCTGCCTACCAGCTCCGGCGGCTCTCCCGACTCGGGGCCGCAGCGCCTTTGCCCCCCACGCCGGTTCAGTGGGCGCCGCCCGAGGCTCCCCTTCCCCCGCAGTTTGTTGCCCTCGGCAGGGTGCTTGGGCCGGTGGGTCTGAGAGGCGAGTTGCGCATTCGAAGCCTGCACCCGGGTTCTGCCTTTGAATCGGCCCTCCTTCAACAGCAGCATCTCCTCTGCATTCGTTTACGGGCTGGTCGGCGAACATGCAGTCGTTTCGAGGTCCTTCAGATCACCGCCCATGGACGTGATTTTCGTCTCTCGCTCTTGGGGGTCGATGACCCACTCAAGGCGCAGTGGTTCGATGCCACTGAGTTGGGCGTGGATCGCAGCGCCCTGCCGCCACCCAGCGCGGACGAGGTCTATTGGGTTGATTTGATTGG
This sequence comes from Burkholderiaceae bacterium, assembly GCA_036783055.1. Taxonomy (GTDB): domain Bacteria; phylum Pseudomonadota; class Gammaproteobacteria; order Burkholderiales; family Burkholderiaceae_A; genus Hahnella. The sequence continues at coordinate 9,801 of DAIPXU010000029.1, forward strand.
CTGTCGGGTTGAGAACCGCGAGGGGCTCATGCTCGGCTTGATCGAACGCATGGAGACCAATGGTGTTCATGACTGGCTCGTGGTGGGGTCCCACTGGATCCCATTTGTCGAGCGCCATGTGGATTCGGTCGATATCCCAGCCCGTCTCTGTCGAGTGGATTGGGACCCCGACTGGCTCAAGGGCACCTAAGGCATGTTGCGTTTCGATGTTGTCACGCTGTTTCCTGAGTTTTTCGAGGCATGGGCTCGCAATGGTGTCTGTGGCCGCGCGGTGGAGCGGGGCCTGGTGGTCCTGAACGTTGTGAATCCGCGACAGTTTGTCAGCGATGTTCACCAGACCGTGGACGACCGCCCCTATGGCGGCGGCCCCGGCATGGTGATGATGGCCGGCCCCCTTCGGGATGCGGTCCTCTATTGCAAGAGGGCCTCACAAGAGGCGGGTTGCATGCCCGGCCCCGTGGTGCTCATGTCCCCCTCTGGGCAGGCGCTCGAGCAACTCTGGGTTGAGCAGCAGATCGCTGATTGGGGGCTGGGGGGCGAGCCAAAGAAGTCCCAGTTCACCCTGGTCTGTGGCCGCTACGAGGGCGTGGACCAACGCTTCATCGATGGCTGGGTGGATTTGGAAATCAGCCTGGGTGATTTTGTGCTCTCTGGGGGCGAGATTGCGGCTCTGGCCGTGATGGATGCCCTTGCTCGGCGACTTCCGGGGGCCCTGGGCGATGACCAGTCTTCGGTGCAGGAGTCCTTCATGCAGGGCCTGCTTGAGTTTCCCCAGTACACCCGCCCAGAAGTCTTCGAGGGCCGCCCAGTCCCGGAGGTGCTTTTATCGGGACATCATGGCAAAATAATGGATTGGCGATTTTCTGAATCGCTCGCACGTACAGAGGCGCGCCGGCCCGATTTACTGGCCAAGAGAAAAGCAAAACCCAATGCGGCGGCGTCTGGGAAAGACTAAGGAAATACAGATGAACGTAATTGATCAAATCGAACAGGAAGAGATTGCCCGCCTGGGCAAGGTCGTTCCTACTTTTGCCCCCGGCGACACCGTCGTGGTGAGCGTCAATGTGGTGGAGGGCACTCGCAAGCGTGTGCAGGCCTACGAGGGCGTGGTGATTGCCAAGCGCAACCGTGGCCTGAACTCATCCTTCATCGTGCGCAAAATCTCGGCCGGCGAAGGGGTTGAGCGGACCTTCCAACTCTATTCACCGCTTATCGCAAAAATAGAGGTCAAGCGTCGCGGTGATGTTCGTCGTGCCAAGCTCTATTACCTTCGTGGCCGTTCCGGCAAGTCGGCTCGAATCCGCGAAAAGCTCGCGACCCGCTCGAGTGCGTCCGCCGAGCGCGACGCTGCACTTGCGCAAGAGGCCCAGGCCTAAATCCAGCGGGGGCAGGGCTTCTGACCACGCCCCGTTTCAATCCCCAAGAGGCCGAGCACCGACCCTTCGAGGCGGGCCCAGCCATCCCTGAGGAGGCCCTCTGCCCCGCGTGGCTGACCCATTGGTGCAGGGCGGCCCAGGAGGGGCAGTTTCCGGTCTGGTCCCCCGAGGTTCTCGCCGACCGCCGAGAGCGACTCGCTGAGGTTGCCTCGTTTCGACCCGCATCGGTTCTCATTGGACTGCGCCCATCCGCAGAGGGCTGCAAGCTGGTTCTCACCCAGCGGCTCGGCAGCCTCCTGCATCACCCCGGGCAGATCAGTCTTCCGGGTGGGGCGGCCGAGGCCAGCGATACCGACCCCGCATTCACCGCCATCCGAGAGGCCCAGGAAGAGATTGGCCTGGAGCCCCAGCAGGTGGAGGCCCTTCATTGTTTGCCGGTTTACCAGACCGTCTCTGGATTTTCTGTAACGCCTGTCATTGGAATGGTGAGTGCGCAGGCCCGGTATCGACCCAATCCAGCTGAGGTCGATGAGGTCTATGAGGTGCCTTTGTCGTATCTGATGAACAGCAAGAATCATCAGCGAAGGGGCCTCAGGATAAA
>DAIPXU010000030.1:0-11712 GCA_036783055.1 Burkholderiaceae bacterium
CCCAAGCGCTTGAGAGGAATGGTCCCGTCGATGCAGTAGTAATCGGGTGAGACCCTACCCGAGGCTGGAAACGCATTCTTGCGGCCCGACCAGAATCGACGGCGCTCGGCCTCCGCGTCCGAGACACGGAGCCTCGTCGCGCCGCTCTTGGAGAGCACCTCTCGCATGTGAGCGCTCTCCTCGGCGACCTCTGTGGGTGTGCCATCGGACTCACACAACAAAATGGCCTGGGCATCGAGGTCGTAGCCCGCATGAACGAACTCTTCCACCGCGGCCGTCATTGGTCCGTCCATCATCTCGAGGCCCGCAGGAATGATCCCAGCCGCCAACAAATCGGCCACCGCCTGCCCAGCTTTCTCGACGTCGTCGAATGAAGCGAGGATGACGCGGGCCTGCTGCGGCTTGGGGATTAGACGAACACTCACCTCCGTGGTGATTGCCAACATACCCTCTGAACCAATTAAGAGTCCCAGTAGGTCAAGGCCCGGTGAATCCAAGGCCTCGCTTCCAACCTCAATCACCTCACCATCGATGGTCAGCCCTCGGATGCGAAGTACGTTGTGAACAGTGAGGCCGTATTTCAGGCAATGAACACCACCGGAGTTCTCGGCCACATTGCCGCCAATGGAGCAGGCGATTTGAGAGGACGGGTCGGGGGCGTAATAAAGGCCATGCACCGCAGCGGCCTCACTAATTGCAAGGTTTCGAACACCGGGTTGCACACGGGCGATCCGAGCGAGCGGGTCGATGGAGACGATGCGATTGAATCGCGCGAGCGAGAGCACCAAGCCGCCTCGATGTGGCGTGGCGCCGCCAGAGAGTCCCGTTCCAGCCCCTCGGGCCACCACTGGCACCTCATGCACCCGGCAGAGTTCGAGCACCGCTTGGGCCTCTGACTCATTGCGAGGCAGTGCGACTGCAACGGGCATCTGCCGATAGCCGGTCAGACCATCGCACTCATAGGGTCGCAGGCCTTCTTCATCCAGAATAAGAGTCTCTCGAGGCAGGCCGCGACCAAGGGCCGCGCAGAAAGAGGCCCGCTTTGAATCGGGCATTGGCTCGGTGTAATCGGCAAAGCGAAGAGACCCCAACTGCAGGCCACCCCCCATGGGCTCGCGCGGTGCATTCATAGGCTTGAAGTTTAGCCTCTCAAGACCTGGCAACGGGGAAGACCCCATATTGGAAAAGGCAGTCAAGGCTCGAGCCCTCACGGGATTCGGGGCCCGAAACAGGAAGGCCCCATTGAAGGGGCCTCCTCTCTCGCGACCAACCGCGTTCGGAACTAGGCCTTTGGGGCCTCGATCTCGAAATTCGCCAAGTTCTCAATCGCCTTGATCATCGCCGAGTGATCCCAACCCGAGCCGCCTCGGGCGGCCAAGCTGTTGAAGAGCTCCTGTGCCGTTGCCGTATTGGGCAAAGAGACTCCCAGCGCGCGCGCACTCGACATGGCGAGGTTGAGGTCCTTCTGATGCAGATTGATGCGAAACCCAGGGTCGAAGGTTCTCTTGACCATCCGCTCGCCGTGAACCTCAAGTATCTTCGAAGAGGCGAAGCCACCCATGAGGGCCTGGCGCACGCGGGCCGGATCGGCACCCGCCTTTGCTGCAAACACCAGCGCCTCTGCCACTGCCTCGATATTCAATGCAACGATGATTTGATTGGCCACCTTGGTGGTCTGGCCGGCACCGTTCTCACCCACCAGGGTGATGTTCTTTCCCATGAGTTCAAACAGAGGCTTGACGCGGTTGAAGATCGCCTCGTCGCCACCCACCATGATGGTCAGCGTGGCATTCTTCGCACCGACTTCTCCGCCTGAGACGGGCGCATCCAAATAGGAACCACCGAGATCACGTATTTTCTGAGCAAAGCCCTTGGTTGCGATGGGAGAGATGGAGCTCATGTCCACCACGATCTTGCCTTTGGCCATTCCCTCGGCCACCCCATTGGCGCTGAAAAGCACGGCTTCGACGTCTGGGGTGTCGGGCACCATAATGATGATGATGTCGGCATGTTGGGTGACCTCTTTGGCCGAAGCACAGACCTTGGCCGATGAGCCACCCACCCAAGCGGGCATATCACCGATGGTGTTTAGAAAGAGTTGATGTCCGGCCTTGTTGAGATGTTCGGCCATGGGGGCGCCCATGATGCCCAACCCAATGAATCCAACTTTCATGCTCATTTTTAATTCTCCTCAGTTTGAAATTTTTTCTCAGCCCAGTGAAGCCCGCCAGCCCAGGCCCGCCTCAGTGGTGGTCTTCGGCTTGTACTCACACCCAATCCATCCTTGGTAGCCAACGGAGTCGATCCACTTGAACAAGAAGGCATAGTTGATCTCGCCCGTGCCAGGCTCATTGCGACCCGGATTGTCGGCAAGCTGCAATTGACCAATTTTGTCGAGGTGGGTCTTGATATTCGCCGCGAGTTCGCCCTCCATGCGCTGGGCATGATAGATGTCGTACTGAATAAATAAATTGTCCGCGCCCACCTCTTTATGGATTGCAAGGGCCTGCTCGGTGCGATTCAAAAAGAAACCCGGGATATCGTAGGTATTGATGGGCTCCATCAGCAGTCGCAACCCCGCCTTCTTGAACTCGGCCGCCGCAAAGCGCAGATTCTCAACAAATGTCTTATGGGCCTGCTCGGGACTCACCCCAGCAGGAAGCTTCCCTGCCAGGCAATTGAGTTGCCCCACGCCCAGTGTTTTGGCATAACCAATGGCCTTGGCCACTCCCTCTCGAAATTCATTCACCCGATCGGGATGGCATGCGATCCCTCGCTCTCCCGCCGCCCAATCTCCCGCAGGTAGGTTGTGCAGAACGAGTTTGAGCTTGTTGTCATCGAGGCGCTTTCGAAGCTCTTCTGCCGAATAGTCATAAGGGAAAAGAAACTCCACTGCCTCGAATCCGGCGGATGCGGCCTTCTCGAAGCGCCCTAGAAAATCGACTTCATTAAAGAGCATGGTGAGATTGGCTGCAAACTTGGGCATGGCGATTCCTCTTTGTGTTGTTGAAGTGGCAGTCGGTTGGGATGTGCCTTATTCGAGAAGACCGGCCTTCTCCAGTCCCTCCGGCCCCTCGGGATGCCGACAGTCGATGGGCTCAAACTCATTGATCTTATCGATCTCCGTTCCCATCGAGATATTGGTTACGCGCTCAAGGATGATTTCCACCACCACGGGCACACGAAACTCACGGGCCATCTCCATTGCCTGCTTCAAGGCGGGCTGGATCTTCTCCGGATCGGTAACACGCAGGGCTTTGCAGCCCAAGCCCTCAACAACCATTAAATGGTCCACGCCGTATGGCTTCAGAACAGGGTCACTGACGTTTTGGTTCTCAAAACTCAGTTGAACCTGGTAATCCATGTTGAAGCCACGTTGGGCCTGCCGGATTAATCCGAGGTAGCTGTTGTTCACCAAGACCTGAACATAGGGCAACGAGAACTGGGCACCGACTGCGAGTTCCTCGATCAGGAACTGGAAGTCGTAGTCACCGGCGAGTCCCACCACATTGCGAGTCGGATCGGCTGCGACGACACCCAGTGCCGCTGGGATGGTCCAGCCCAGGGGGCCGGCCTGGCCGCAGTTGATCCACTGGCGTGGTCCATAGACATGCAGGAACTGCCCCGCTGCAATCTGCGAGAGGCCAATGGTGGACACATAGATCGTGTCGCGCGGGAATGCGGCGTTCATCTCTTCATAGACACGCATGGGCTTAATGGGCGTCTCGGTGTAGTGGGTCTTGCGGCCCATGAAGCGCTTTCGCTCTTCGCAGCGTGCCACCCATTCCGAGAAGTCTTTCAGGGTGCCGGCGGCTTTGCGCTCCTTGGCTATTGCGATGAACTGGTCGAGCGCTGCCTTGGCATCGGAGACGATGCCGTAGTCGGGCGTGAAGATGCGACCAATCTGAGTGGGCTCGATGTCCACGTGCACAAACTTGCGACCCTTGGTGTAGACATCCACAGATCCTGTGTGGCGGTTTGCCCAGCGATTGCCAATGCCCATCACAAAGTCACTGGCCAGAAGCGTGGCATTGCCGTAACGATGACTGGTCTGCAGTCCAACCATTCCCGCCATTAGCGGATGGTCATCGGGAATACATCCCCAACCCATGAGTGTGGGGATCACGGGTACGCCCACGAGCTCTGCGAATTCCTTGAGTTGCTCGGTTGCATCGGCATTGAAAATGCCGCCGCCTGCCACCAACAGAGGCTTGTCGGACGCCATCAGCATGTCAATGGCCTTCTCGGCCTGACGTCGGCTTACTGTGGGCTTAAATGCGGCCAAAGGCTCGTAGGTGTCGATGTCAAACTCAATCTCAGCGAGTTGCACATCCAGGGGCAGGTCCACCAAAACAGGGCCCGGACGACCCGATCGCATCAGATGGAAGGCTTGTTGAAACACCCGGGGAACGAGTCCTGGCTCGAGCACCGTGGTGGCCATTTTGGTCAGCGGCTTGGCGATGCTGGCAATGTCAACCGCCTGGAAATCCTCTTTGTGCAGTCGTGCACGCGGCGCCTGACCAGTGATGCAGAGGATGGGTATGGAATCGGCCTGGGCGGAGTAGAGACCCGTGATCATGTCGGTGCCACCGGGGCCGGAGGTTCCGACACAAACGCCAATGTTTCCCGCCTTCGCACGGGTGTAGCCCTCTGCCATATGGGATGCACCCTCGACATGCCTTGCAAGAATGTGGGTAATCGACTGGCGCTCACGCATGGCCGCATAGAAGGGATTGATTGCCGCGCCCGGAACGCCGAAGGCCTGGGTAATGCCCTCTTTCTCCAAGACCAGGGCCGCGGCCATTGCTGCAGTCATCTTTGCCATTGCTGTCTCCTTTTCGAGTGGGTCTTAAAACGAGGCAGCCAATGCCAGTCAATGGACCTGGTGTCGCCTCTGTTTTGATGGACGAATTGTTGCCCCAGACAAGTACTGGCGGAATCCCACCCCATCGAATTTGGTTTATTCCTATGTGGAATAATTTGGCATGGACCAAATCCAATCCCTGCAAGTCTTCGTGCGTGTCGTGGACCTTGGCTCGTTTAGCAAGGCAGCCTCCGAGGCGGGGATGGGACAGCCGGCGGTGACCAAAGCCATTGCCCAACTCGAAGACCGACTCGGCTCGAGACTGCTGCACCGCACCACTCGGGGCGTCTCGGTCACCGAAGTAGGAGCCCTGTTTTATGAGCGCAGTCGCGACATCCTGCATCAATTTGAAGAGGCCCAGAATCTCGTCGCAGCGATGCGCGAGGAGTTGCACGGCACCATCCGCCTGAGCACCTCGGTGGCTTTTGGTCGGCAGGTGCTCGCCCCACTGATCATTGGCTTCCTCAAGCAGCACCCGAGCCTTCAGATCGACCTCTCTTTCGACGACCGATACATCAACCTCACCGAACAGGGCATTGATGTGGCCATTCGAATGGGACGATTGGCGGACTCGAGCCTGGGCTCGCGCCACCTCGGACTCAACCCCTGGGTGGTGGTGGCATCTCCCGCCTACCTCAAGGCCAACGGACGTCCCAAACAGCCACAGGAGCTAAGGGGTCATCAGGCCCTGATCTACAGCACGGTTCAGGGCGACGCCCGTTGGCAATTCAGTGGCGCCGGGGGCGAGGAGGTCAATGTGACAGTCCAGGGCCCCCTTCGCTCAAACAATCTGTCTGCCCTTCTGTTGGCCGCCCGCGAAGACATGGGGATCGCCGCCCTGCCCCGCTATGTCGCACACCCGGCTCTTAAGGCTGGGCAGGTCAGCGAGATTCTCAGTGACTGGCGGATGCCCTCCCAGGAGGTGCACGCGGTCTACCCCTCACCAAGGCTTCTTCCCACCAAGGTGAGTGTGCTTTTGAGCTGGCTGCAGAGCCAATTTCAGGACAATTGGTGGGCGCGTGGTCCGTAGGGCCCGTGCACTCAAACCACCACCAACCAGAAAGAATTCATGGGACACCGACTCTCTCGCATCGCCACGCACACGGGCGACGATGGCACGACTGGACTGGCCGACGGGACGCGGCTGCTCAAGGACCACGCCCGAATTCATGTCATCGGCGAAGTCGACGAACTCAATAGCCATCTCGGTGTGCTTCGAGCGCATTTGTTCGCGGAGACAGGGATCGACCCGACCGCCAAGAGTGACATTGACTCCAAACTCGATGCGCTTCAGCACGACCTCTTTGACCTCGGCGGTGAGTTGAGCATGCCGGGGCAGAGCTACCTCTTGGAAGATCGGCTGATTGCGATCGAGGACTGGCTCAAGGAGGCCAACGCCGACCTGCCGCCCCTCAGAGAATTCATCCTGCCCGGAGGAAGCATGTCCATGGCCCAGGCCCATGTCTGTCGACCCGTTGCACGCCGAGCCGCGCGAGCCCTTATTCAACTCATCGAACTCGAGGGGCGAGGCAGCCCGCAGGCCCAAGCCTTGCTGCGGGAGGCCGGGCCCGAGCAGTACCTCAATCGGCTATCGGATTTTCTGTTCGTTCTATGCAGGCGACTGGCCGAACTCGCCCGGATCGAGACACCCGTCTGGAGGAAACGAACCCCCGCCCCGCTTAAATCCTGAGTCCTGAGAGTACAGCCGGCCCTGCTTGAATCGAGGCGGCGGTGACTCAGGCGGCCTGTACCGCTGCCAGGCGACGCTTGCGAACACCTTCTGAGAGATTCGCGAGAATAGTCTGGCTGTCTTCCCAGCCAATGCAGGCATCGGTAATGCTCTGGCCGTAGGTGAGGTCGGCCAGGCCTTGACCGGGCAACAAGTCCTGACGCCCAAAGACCAGATGGCTCTCGACCATGACTCCGAAGATTCGGCTGTCTCCTGCCGACAACTGTTGGGCGACCGCCACCGAGACGGGCAACTGATTCTCGGGCTTCTTGCTCGAATTGCCGTGGCTCATATCGATCATCAGTCGGCATGGCACCTTGGAAGCATTGGCCTCTTGGCAGGCTGCCTCGACACTGGCGGCGGCGTAGTTGGGCTGCTTGCCACCACGGAGAATCACATGACAGTCCTCATTCCCGGTCGTCGAGACGATTGCGGTGCGCCCCTCACTGGTCACCGACAAAAAATGATGGGGATGGGAGGCCGACTTGATGGCGTCAAAAGCAATCTTCAGATTGCCATCGGTGCCGTTTTTAAATCCCACAGGGCATGAGAGGCCCGAGGCGAGTTCGCGATGAACCTGCGACTCGGTGGTTCGAGCGCCAATGGCTCCCCAAGCCACCAGGTCTGCGATGTACTGGGGAGAGACAACATCAAGAAACTCGACCCCGGCTGGCAGGCCCAGTTCGTTGATCTGAGCGAGGATGGTTCTCCCTCTGCGCAGGCCCGTATTGATGTCGAAACTATTGTCGAGGTGCGGGTCGTTGATCAGGCCCTTCCAGCCCACGGTCGTCCTGGGCTTTTCGAAATAGACACGCATAACAATCTCAAGGCTGTCTTTCCAACGATCCCTCTCAGAGAGCAGTCGGTTGGCATACTCCAAGGCCGCCTTGGGGTCGTGAATCGAGCAGGGCCCTATGATGACGAGGAGTCGGTCGTCCATGCCGTGAAGAATGCGATGAATTGCATCCCTCGCACTCGACACAGTCTGAGCGGCTCGGTCGGAGACAGGCAACTCCCCCACCAATTGATCAGGGGTAATGAGTTCTTTGATGTCGCGAATGCGCAGGTTCGAAGTTTTGGCCATAACGCTCATTTTATCGCCAACGGGAGTCGGGGCTTGATCGGCCTGCGATCAACACCCCTTGGCTTTACAGAAAGTTAACCCGTCCCGCCAACGGTGAGGCCCTCGAGACGGAGCGTGGGTTGCCCCACTCCCACGGGAACACTCTGGCCCTCTTTCCCGCAGGTGCCAATCCCGGGGTCGAGTTCCAGGTCATTGCCAATCATGGTGACGCGTGTGAGCGCATCGGGCCCGTTGCCAATGATTGTGGCGCCTTTGACGGGATACTGAATCTTCCCGTTCTCGACCCAATAGGCCTCCGAAGCGGAGAAGACAAACTTGCCGCTGGTGATGTCCACCTGGCCGCCGCCGAAGTTAACCGCATAGAGGCCGCGGTCGAGCGATGCAACGATGTCCTCGGGCGCTCGGTCGCCAGCCAACATGAAGGTGTTGGTCATGCGCGGCATGGTGAGATGGGCATAAGACTCACGCCGACCATTGCCGGTAACCGGCACCCCCATCAGGCGGGCATTGTGACTGTCTTGCAGGTATCCACAGAGAATACCGTCCTCAATCAAAACATTGCGCTGGGTGGCGTTGCCCTCGTCATCGACATTGAGGGACCCACGCCGACCGGGCATTGCACCATCGTCAATCACCGTGACGCCTTTGGCTGCAACTCGCTGGCCAATGCGGCCTGCAAATGCAGAGGAGCCCTTGCGATTGAAGTCGCCCTCAAGGCCGTGTCCCACTGCCTCGTGGAGGAGAACCCCCGGCCATCCAGGACCCAGAACCACAGCCATGGTGCCAGCGGGCGCTGGCCGGGACTCGAGGTTCACCAAGGCCTGACGAACGGCCTCTTTGGAATAGGACTCGATGGTTTGTTGGTTAAAGAGTCGGAAATCCTGGCGCCCACCACCGCCGCTTGAGCCCTGCTCACGTCGGCCATTTGACTCAACAATGACCGAGACCGACAGTCGTACAAGAGGGCGAACATCAGAGGCCAATCGACCCTCGCTTCGCATTACCAAAACCACGTCGTATTCCCCGGCAAGTGAGGCCATGACCTGCACCACGCGGGGGTCCGCTGCGCGCGCAACGCGCTCGACCTCCATGAGCAGGGCCACCTTGTCACTTGCAGAGAGGACCTCGATTGGATCGGCCGGGCGATAGAGCGGCGAGGTGCCCGTGCATTGAAAAACCTCCCGCTGACGGGTGATGCGCGCACGATGGTCACGAATCCTCTGGGCCTTGGCATTGCCACCGGACCGCGCAATGCTGCGAGTGGTTCGAGCGGCTTCCATGAGCGCGGTTGGGCTCAGCGTGTCGCTATAGGCGAAGGCCGTCTTCTCCCCCGCGATCGCACGAACCCCCACGCCCATGTCAATCGAAAAACTACCCGACTTGACCATGCCCTCATCCAGACTCCACGCCTCCGATCGGGTGTACTGAAAATACAGATCAGCAAAGTCCACGCGATGGGCGTGAATCTCAGCCAGGGCCAAATGCAAATCGGATTCAAGCAGCCCATGCGGTTCAAGCAGGAGGCGGTTGGCCGTGGCGAGTGAAGCAATGGCGTTGTCGGCTGGGGTCATAGAGAAACTCCGATGGTTCGGTGTCGCAGAGCCGGCAAGTTTATGCGAATCTGCTCGGTCACTGCGGCGTCGACCTCACCCACCACCAGGCCTGCTCCCGTGGCACGCTCTGAAATGATTCGGCCCCATGGATCAACCAACATACTATGCCCCCAGGTTCGTCGACCACCAGGATGCTCGCCGCCCTGTGCGCTTGCGATAAGCCAGGTCTGGTTCTCGATGGCCCGAGCGCGAAGTAGAGTCTCCCAATGGGCACGCCCAGTGGTCTCCGTGAATGCCGCACTCACCACAATCAAGTCGAGCGGCGCAGGAGCGGCCAGAGTCCGGTAGTACTCGGGGAAACGAATGTCGTAACAGACCGAGAGGGCCGTGTGGCCCACTGGGGTCTCACAAGCAATGGGCCGATCGCCGGGGCATATGGTCTTGGCCTCGTCGAAGGCCTCCTGCCCCTGCTGAAAAGAAAACAAGTGCAATTTGTCATACCGGGCAGCCAAGCGCCCCTCTGGGTCAAAGACCAGACATGAGTTAAAAACGCGGCCAGGGTCTGCCGACCGCAAGGGCACGGTACCACCAACCAGCCAGACACGATTCGACTTGGCCGCAGTCGAGAGGGCAGACTGAATGGGGTCGGTGGGGACTGCCCCCAAGTCGCATGGCGACTCCGCGTGAAGGGACTTCTCCTGAGGGTTTGGCGCCATGAGGCAGAAGTATTCAGGCAACACCACCAGCTGCGCTCCCTTGAGCGCGGCCTGCCGAACCCATTGGCCCATATCCCAGAGATTCTTCTGTACCTCTGGGCCAGAAACCATCTGCACCGCTGCCACTATTGCCATGGGGCGTCCTTGTCGTCTCTCATGTCATTGATTATCGCGCGCTTACTTGACAGGTTCAGCCGCCGATCCGCTCTCCACCACTCGCCGCTTCAACTCCACGACGTTTGGCTCCGTCCAAGGGCCCGTCACCTGGTACTCATAGGCAAGAATCTTTCGCACGGGGTCCCGAAGGATGTACTGCGCAAGAAAGCTTCCCAACCCGATGGCGGGATTGACGAGGGCATAGCCCAGCGAGGCCAATCCCGCATTGAGCTCCGGCAACACAAGTACCCGCATGTCTTGCGTTTCACCCACTAGGTTGACGGCCCCCTCGAGAAAAACCGTGGCCTGAACACCCAAGATTCTTAGGTTGCTGGTCTTGGCTTGGCCGTTGCTTCACTCCACATCGCCTCGCACACGCTCATAGGCAAAGCCCGCGGAGAAGATGTCCCGAAAATCCAGTGTGATCCGGCGCGGCAAGGACTGCAGATTTAAGACGCTGATGAGCTTGGCCAGTCCAGGGTCGGCCTTCAGGAACTGGCCCTGACGAAGGTCGAGAGAGAGTTGTCCACGAAGCCGCGAGAGTTTGTAATCGGTTGGCGACCCATCCCAGGCCAGCCTCCCCTTGACCTCCCCGGGCGTGTCGCGAAGGAGCCCTGGGTGGCCCATTCTTGAGAGAAGACCCTGGCTGCTTCGGATTGACATATCGATAGACAAACTTGTTTCAGAGGGCGTTGTTGCGAGATTCCGATTGCCCGAGGCGCTTGGCAAAGCAGCCCACTTGCCACTGCCAGAGAGGATTGCATCTTTGTTTTCGAGGGCGAGTCGACTCACGATCCAGGCGGGCTCGGTCGCCGACGGGGAGGCATCGAGATCGAGACTCCCGAGTGGCTTGGGCCCATAGCGAAAATCCTCCACCCGCAGAGTAACCGATGGCCACCGACGGGCCTCGCTCAATCGCGTCAATGAGTTGGTGTCCTGCTCGGACTCATCTTCTCTCGGGCCTGTGTCCCCCAATGTTGTGAGCCAGAGACGCCCAAACTGCGCGGTAAGAGCACCCCGCGATTGGGATGACTTCGCATCTGTCCCGAAATTGGGTTGCCAGCGAAGCCTGCCCTGGGCCTGCTGAGACTCTAGGTCGATCATCCAGATCCCATTTTGGTTACTGGCCCGTGCCGATACGGTGTCAAAACGATGGCCCTCGAGTCGCATGCTGGGCGTCTGCAACTCAATCGCTCTCAAGCCTCCCGCCGATCGCTGACTTATCACCGAACCGCTACCTGTCCCAAGGGCATTGAAGTCGAATCGCTTGTCGAGGGCATCGAGCCATCGGCCAAGATCGATCGTCGGCGACACAAGCCGAACCAAGATGCCATCGACCCGAGGCTCCGTGGCCACCGCCCCCAGCGCGAACTGGCCTCGACTCCGGCCGGTGGCAGCTGGGCCCGGAAGGGACTGCTCAACGCTTCCAGAAATCTGTCGCCCTTCACTCTGGAGCGTCCAGCGAGCGAGTCGCGATCCGTTGGCCTGTCGGGTCTGACTCATTCGAACTCGCATGCCCCATTCTTGCGTGGCCAACTTTCGAGCGGGGCGCGGCAGTCGAACTGCAAGACCCCTCATGCTGCTGCGAACATCCAGGCTCGTTAAGCCAC
>DAIPXU010000031.1:0-10173 GCA_036783055.1 Burkholderiaceae bacterium
CCTCAAAAACTCGAACAAAACGCTCGACGACAAAAGAAAACATGGAGCCGCCCATGAACTCGAACTCAAAACACGCCACCACCACCGGCACGCCCAAGATGCTTCCTGACATCACCACCATGGCATCGGATTCGTTGGTCTGCTGTTGCGCCTCCTGAAGCCGCTCTGGATAGCGGCGGCTGTCTTTAAACTTGAGGCTGTCGATGGGCTCGACCTCCTGGCCAATCTCGGATCGATTCTCCGGATCAAGCAGCTGATCAAGACGTACCCGAGCCCGAATGCGCATATGGTGTGCGCAGCTGGGGCAGACCTGCAGGTTCTTTTCCAGGTCATCGCGGTAGAGAACGGCATCGCAAGACGGGCACTTGAGCCAGACCCCTTCAGGAACGCTCCGTCGACGCCCCTCGGTCCTCTGGATCCTTGGGGGAAGAATCTTCTCAATCCAACTCATGGGAACTGCTTCTCCTATTTGACTGGCGCGAGTTCGTCGAGGGCGACTCGAATCGAGCGCAAAAAAGACTCCAGCGACTTGATCGGATCGGACTTCTCTTTGACTGAAGACTCCATAAGACGAATCAGCGCACTGCCAATGACCACTGCATCGGCATGTTGGCCAATGGCCTTGGCGGAAGTGGCGTCTGAGATACCAAATCCAACGCCAATGGGCATCTGGGTATGCGAGCGAATGCGCTTGACCTTCTCAGCGACATCGGTCGCATCGAGATTGGCTGCACCCGTGACCCCTCGAAGCGAGACGTAGTAGAGGTAGCCAGAACCAATGCGGGCCACCTGGTCCATGCGCTCATTCGATGAGGTGGGCGCCAACAAGAAAATAAGATCGATGCCCGCCTCGCGACAGGCCAGGCCAAAGGCCTCGCACTCTTCGGGGGGATAATCCACGATCAGCACGCCATCGACACCCGCCGCCTTGGCCCTTGAAACAAAGGCCTTCGTGCCCATGCGCTCCACGGGGTTGGCATAGCCCATGAGCACCACGGGCGTGCTGGCGTCTGATTTGCGAAACCCTTCTACCCAATCCAGACAGTCTTTAAGGGAGACGCCTCGCTCCAGCGCTCGCTCACTCGAGCGCTGAATCACCGGGCCATCGGCCATGGGGTCTGAGAAGGGGACACCGAGTTCAATGACATCGGCGCCCGCCCGAACCAGCGCATGCATGACCTCGATGGTCTGCTCACGCGAGGGATCGCCCGCGGTCACATAGGGAATGAGTGCCTTTCGGCCCTCTGCAGCCAGAGACTCAAAACGCGCAGCGAGACGAGACATTAGAGACTCATTCCACTCGCCTGGGCCACGGTGTGCATGTCTTTGTCACCCCGGCCCGACATATTCACAAGAATAACTTTGTCCTTGGCCATGGAGGGTGCCACCTTGGCGGCATAAGCAATCGCATGACTGGTCTCAAGCGCAGGAATGATTCCCTCAATGCGACAGCAGTCGTGGAAAGCCTGCAATGCGTCTTGGTCATTGACCGGCACATAGCTTGCGCGGCCACTGTCTTTGAGCCAGGCGTGCTCCGGGCCCACTCCTGGGTAATCGAGACCGGCCGAGACCGAGTGCGTCTCGATGATTTGTCCGTTGGCATCTTGAAGAAGATAGGTGCGATTGCCATGCAACACACCGGGCGTTCCCGCCGAGAGCGAGGCCGCATGGTGACCCGAGTCGATGCCCTCGCCGCCAGCCTCAACACCGACCAGGGCAACGCCGGGCTCGTTGATGTAATCGTAAAAAATTCCCATCGCGTTGCTGCCACCACCGACACAGGCCAACACCATATCGGGCTGGCGGCCGATCATCTCGGGCATCTGCCAGAGGCACTCTTTGCCCACCACTGAGTTGAAGTCACGAACCATCATGGGGTAAGGGTGTGGGCCGGCCACCGTGCCAATAATATAGAAGGTGTTCTCCACATTGGTCACCCAATCGCGCATGGCCTCATTCAAAGCGTCTTTGAGTGTCTTTGAGCCACTCTCTACCGGCACCACCTCGGCACCAAGCAGCTTCATTCGATAGACGTTGGCCGCCTGGCGGGCCACATCGGTCGAGCCCATATAGACCACACACTTCATTCCGAAACGAGCCGCCACTGTGGCCGTTGCAACACCATGCTGGCCCGCACCGGTCTCTGCAATGACCCGGGGTTTGCCCATGCGTTTGGCCAAAAGCGCCTGGCCAATGGTGTTGTTCACCTTGTGGGCGCCTGTGTGATTGAGGTCTTCGCGCTTGAAATAGATTTGCGCACCGCCGAGTTGCTCGGACCAGCGCTTGGCGTGATAGATCGGCGATGGACGCCCCACAAAATGCTTGAGCTCTCGGTGGAATTCCTCTTGGAAGGCCTTGTCCTGACGCACCTCGTCGTACATGGCCCGAAGATCTTCAAGCGCCTGCGACAAGGTCTCTGAGACAAAACTACCCCCGTACGGTCCAAAATGCCCATGGGCATCGGGCATGTTGTAGGGCAGATCATTGGGCTTCACAGCACTCTCCTTTTGCGGTCTGCTTCGGCGACCGCCGTCATAAACGCATCCATGCGAAGGGCATCCTTTACGCCCTTCTGCACAACATCTCCGATTCGCTGCTCGACACCCGAGGAGACGTCGACCGCTGGCGGTGCCAACTGCCCAATGGCCCTCGCAACATTCTCGGGCCCCAAGCCTCCACTGAGGACCCAACGCGACCCCAATTGCTCAGCAAGTGGCGACAGTGCACTCCAGTCGAAGGCCTCTCCACTGCCTCCGAATCCCGCAGAATCCGAGTCGAACAAGAGGCCGGCACAGCCCTCAAAGCCCGACGCCAATTTTATCAGTCTGGCCGAGTCAGCGACCAAGGCGGCACTGACCCGTATGGCTTTAATCACGGGCAATCCAAGGCCCTGGCAGTCGGCGGGCGACTCATCGCCATGGAGTTGAAGATGCGAGAGGCCCACGGCCTGGGCCGTCTCCAGAATATTGGCGCGATTGGCATTGACAAAGAGCCCCACCCGGGCGACCCATGGCGGAACTTCTTGGAGCCGGGCCCGGGCGGCCTCTACGCCCACGGCACGGGGGGAGTCGGGGTAGAAAACAAGGCCAATGGCAGCGGCCCCTGCAGCCACCGCAGCACGCACGTCCTCGGCCCGGGTGAGCCCGCAGATCTTGACCCGTGTTCTCATCGCAACGGCTCTTTTTGAAAGGAGCAATCGTACGACACACTCGCCAGGCATAGCCCTTGGGGTGGGAACGTTCGACCCGCCACCTCACGATCCCGGCCCTCGAGGAGTTCTTGCATCCATGCCACTGGCTGGGCCCCACGGCCAATCTCCACCAGGCTGCCCACAATGTTGCGCACCATATGGTGGAGAAAGGCATTGGCCTCGATCTCAAGAATCACCTCGGACCCCCTGCGCTGCAACTCGCAGACATCGAGTCGACGCAGGGGCGACTGGGCCTGGCATTCGGCCGCACGAAAGGCCGAGAAGTCATGCTCACCAATGAGGCACTGACTGGCCGCCTGCATTGCCTCCACATCTAGAGGCTGGAAGACCCATGTCGCAAAGCGCTGATGCAGCGGACAGTCGACCGGGTCGTTGTAGATGCGGTAGCGGTAACGCCGGGCGCGTGCGGAGAACCGCGCGTGAAAATCGTCGGCCACATGGGCCGCCCACCGCACCCTAATCGCATCTGGCAGGTGGCTATTGACCCCCCTCACCCAATTCCAGAGGGGCCGGTCACAGGGCGCATCGAGATGAATCACCTGCCCTTGCGCATGCACTCCTGCATCGGTTCGACCCGCAGCCACTGTGGGCACATCGGTCTCGCAAAAAAGAGCGAGTGCCCGCTCGAGCATGTCCTGGACCGTCTGTCCGCCGGGCTGGGTCTGGTAACCACGAAAGTCGGTGCCGTCGTAGGCCAGGCCCATGGCAAGGCGCATCGGAGTGGGCTAGTCCACCAGAATGCGAAGCATGCGTCGCAGAGGTTCGGCCGCACCCCAGAGGAGTTGGTCTCCGCAGGTAAAGGCAGAGATGAACTCGGGCCCCATGGCGAGTTTGCGCACCCGACCAATCGGGATATGCAATGAACCACTCACGGCGGCAGGCGTGAGCCCGCGCTCGGTGGCCTCGCGCTCATTCGGAATGAGCCTGACCCAGTCATTGGCCGAGGCAATCAGCGACTCAATCTCGGCGAGTGGCAAGTCCTTGCGCAACTTCACGGTGAGTGCCTGGGAATGGCAGCGCATGGCACCAACGCGAACACACAAGCCATCGATGGGCACCGACCCTGGCGAACGAAACGCAGGGTTGCCGAGAATCTTGTTGGCCTCGGCCCCACCCTTCCACTCCTCCTTCGATTGCCCATGCTCAACTGGCACATCGATCCATGGAATAAGGCTGCCCGCCAGGGGAACGCCCCTAAAATTGCTTACCGGGAAGCCAGGGCTGCGCAGGGTATCGGTGACCTTGCGATCGATCTCCAGAATGGCCGAGCCCGGGTCGGCGAGTTCCTTCTGCACGCTGGCATGAAGTGCCCCCATCTGCTCAAGCAGTTCACGCATGTTCTGCGCGCCGGCGCCCGATGCCGCTTGGTAACTCATGACCGACATCCACTCCACCAGGCCGGCGCGAAACAGGCCACCCATTGCCATGAGCATCAGGCTCACAGTGCAGTTGCCCCCCACCCAGGTGTTTGTGCCCTTATTCAAGGCGGCATCAATCACCGGTCGATTGACAGGGTCGAGAATAAGCACGGCCTCGTCCTTCATGCGAAGTGCAGAGGCCGCATCAATCCAATGGCCCTTCCAGCCCGTGGCGCGAAGCTTTGGGTAGATGTCGTTGGTGTAATCACCGCCCTGGCAGCTGATCACAATGTCCTGAGCGGCAAGTGCATCGACATCATCTGCCGATTGAAGGGTTCCCTTGTGGCCCTCGAACACCGGCGCTGCCGCTCCTGCATTCGAAGTCGAGAAAAAGGTAGGGACAATCTTCTTGAAATCGCCCTCCTCTTGCATACGCTGCATGAGCACCGATCCCACCATGCCGCGCCAACCGACCAGACCCACACGATTTGCAGCCATCATTGCGCTCCCAATGCCGCCACCACGGCCGAACCCATGGCGGCCGTTCCCACACGATTCGAACCCGGCCGATCGATGTCGCCCGTGGCCAGGCCATCGGCCAAGACCTTGCGCACCGCCAGCTCAATACGATCGGCCTCGGCCGACATATCAAAGCTATAACGCAGCATCATTGCGGCCGACAAAATAGTGGCCAAGGGGTTTGCGAGATCCTTGCCGGCAATGTCGGGGGCCGAACCGTGAATGGGCTCATAGAGCCCCTTGTTGTTCGCGTCAAGCGAGGCCGAGGGCAGCATGCCAATCGAGCCCGTAAGCATCGAGGCTTCATCGGAGAGGATGTCGCCGAACATGTTGCCGGTGACAAGGACGTCGAACTGCTTGGGGTTCTTGAGCAACTGCATGGCCGCGTTGTCGACATACATGTGACTGAGCTCAACATCGGGGTACTCCTTGCCAAGCGCGGTCATGACATCTCTCCAGAGCTGAGTGGTCTCGAGAACATTGGCCTTATCGACCGAGCAGAGCCGCCGGCCACGCTTGCGCGCAGCATCAAAAGCCACTCGGCCAATGCGAACAATTTCACTCTCACGATAGACCATGGTGTCGAAGCCCTCGCGCTCGCCGTTTTCAAGCGTGCGAACACCGCGGGGCTGACCAAAATAAATATCACCGGTGAGCTCTCGAAGGATCAATAGATCGAGGCCCGAGACCACCTCGGGCTTCAGGGTGGAGGCGCCTGCGAGCTCTGGATAGATCATCGCGGGGCGAAGGTTCGCAAAAAGAGAGAGTTCCTTGCGAAGCCCAAGAATGGCCTGCTCAGGGCGCAACTCGCGCGGCAGGGTATCGAGGCTGAAGTCGCCCACCGCGCCAAACAAGATGGCATCGGCCGACTTGCACAGACGAAGGGTGGCCTCGGGCAATGGATGACCGCTCGCACGGTAGCCCGCCCCACCCACTGGGGCCTCATCCATCTCCAATGAAAAACAGCCCTGTGAAGCCAGGCGGTGAAGCACTGCCACCGCCTGTGCAGTGATTTCAGGGCCGATGCCATCGCCTGGCAATACGGCCACCTTAATGGTTCTCATGATGTCCTCAGTGTCTTGTGCAGATCGGTGCCAAGCCATGGCTTGGCCGCGAGTCGCTTGGCCTCGAAGGCACGAATCTGATCGGCCTTCTGAAGCGTTAGACCAATGTCGTCCAGCCCATTGAGCAGACAGTACTTCCTAAATGTGTCGACCTCGAAACTCCTCGAGAATGACCCATCCAGGGATGCAACGGCCTGCTTTTCAAGGTCTACCCGCAGCTCAAATCCGGGGGATGCAGCGGTCATGTCAAAGAGTTGCTGCACATCGGTCTCCGAGAGCACGATGGGCAGGATGCCGTTCTTCTGGCAATTGTTAAAAAAGATGTCGGCATACGAGGGGGCAATGAGCACCCGAAAACCATAGTCTTCCAATGCCCAGGGCGCATGCTCGCGTGACGAGCCACAGCCAAAGTTTTGCCGTGCCAACAGAATGCTCGCGCCTTTGTAGCGCGGCAGGTTCAGAACGAATTCTTCGCGCAAGGCGCGCTTGCTGCAGTCCATTCCGGGCTGGCCTTCGTCTGCATAGCGCCAGGCATCGAACAGGTAAGGTCCAAAGCCCGCTCGCTTGATCGACTTTAAAAACTGCTTGGGAATGATTGCATCGGTGTCCACGTTTGCGCGGTCCATGGGCAGCACCAGTCCTTGGTGAATGGTCAGGGGCTTCATGCCATGCTCCTGACATCAACAAAATGCCCGGCAATGGCTGCGGCTGCCGCCATTGCAGGCGAGACCAAATGCGTGCGACCCCCTGCGCCTTGTCGGCCTTCGAAGTTGCGATTGCTTGTGGAGGCGCAACGCTCGCCGGGTTCAAGACGATCGGCATTCATGGCCAGGCACATGGAGCAGCCTGGCTCCCTCCACTCAAAGCCCGCAGCGGTAAAGACCTTGTCGAGCCCCTCGGCCTCGGCCTGGGCCTTCACCAGACCAGAGCCTGGCACCACAAGCGCGAGCTTCACGGAACTCGCCTTGCGCTTGCCCTGAACCACCTTGGCGGCGGCACGAATATCTTCAATGCGTGAGTTGGTGCAGGATCCGATGAAGACTTTGTCGACATGAATCTGCGTGAGCGGTGTGTTGGGGGCAAGGCCCATGTACTGAAGCGCCCGCTCCATGCCCTCTTTGCGGGTGGGATCGGCCTCTTTGGCGGGATCTGGAACCGACGCACCCACCGGCAGCACCATCTCGGGCGAGGTGCCCCAGGTGACCTGCGGCTCGATGGACTCGGCCGGGATCTCCACCACGCGATCAAACTTCGCACCTTCATCGGAGTGCAGCGTCTTCCAGTAGGCCAGGGCCTGGTCCCAAGCCGCACCAGTGGGCGAGAGGGGGCGACCTTTCACATAGTTGAGCGTGTTGTCATCGAAGGCCACCATGCCCGCGCGTGCGCCGGCCTCAATGGCCATATTGCAGATGGTCATGCGACCTTCAATCGAGAGGCCACGAATGGCACTTCCAGCAAACTCAATGGCGTAGCCCGTTCCACCAGCCGTTCCGATCTTTCCAATGACGGCGAGCACGATGTCCTTGGCGGTGACTCCCAAGGGCAGCACACCATCGACACGCACCTGCATGTTCTTGGCCTTCTTCATGAGCAAGCACTGGGTGGCCAGCACATGCTCCACCTCGGAGGTGCCAATGCCAAAGGCAAGACACGCCAGTGCCCCATGGGTGCTGGTGTGCGAATCGCCGCAGACCACGGTCATTCCAGGCAGCGTGGCGCCCTGCTCGGGGCCAATCACGTGAACAATTCCCTGGCGATGGTCCTTGAGGCCAAAGTAGGTGATGTCGTGCCGGGCGGCATTGGCATCGAGGGTCTCAACCTGAAGCCGCGAAATGGGGTCGGCAATGCCCTGGTCGCGGTTGGTGGTGGGCACATTGTGGTCGACCACGGCCAAGTTGGCCGAGTTGCGCCATAGCGAGCGCCCAGCGATATCGAGTCCCTCAAAGGCCTGGGGACTGGTGACCTCATGCACCAAATGCCGGTCAATGTAGAGCAGGCTGGTGCCGTCATCCTGGGTGAGCACCACATGCTCGTCAAAAAGCTTGTCGTAGAGGGTTTTCATGGCTTTGCTCATGGCTTTGCGATTGCAAACAGGAAACCGACATTATGCCTTTGCGGCACGCGCTGCGACGACTCCTCCAAGGCTTGCAAAGGCCACAGCCACCATGAATGTGGCCTCGGGCGAGAAGGTCTCCCAGATCCATCCCGTGGCCATTCCGCCCAGAGACCCGCCCAATCCATAAGAGGCCATGGTGTAGAGCGCCTGCCCCCTGGCCTGGGCCTGCGCAGGGAACCACTCACGCACCAAGGCCATGGAGGCGCTGTGGTGTACGCCGAACGTCACCGCATGCAGCAGCTGGGCAATCACAATAAGAAAGAGCCCACCGCCCGAGACCGCAATGAGCCCAAAGCGCAGGGCGGTGACCCAGAACGCACCCACCCAACAGCGCGTGAGCCCGAGTCGCTCAAACAAAGGGCGCTGGTATTGAAATAGAACAATCTCTGCGAGTACGCCAAGGGTCCAGAGCACACCAATCTCGGTGCGGGTGAATCCGTTTTGCTCGAGCCAGAGTGAGAAGAGCGTGTAGAGCGGTGCGTGGGCCAGGAGCATCAAGAACGAGGCCAGGAGAAACAACCGAACCTTGGGCTGGGCAAGAATAAGACGCAGGCCCACCGGTGCCTCATCGTGGAGTTGGGCCGCGCGAGCGGGCAGCGCCAATGCCGAGACCGCAACAATGGCCAACGCGAGGATAAGTAAGGCCGGCAATGTCTCGACGCCCATCCGGTCGAACCAGAGACCGGCAAGCAAGACCGCTGCAATGAATCCAATGGAGCCCCAGACACGCATGCGTCCATAAGTGCCTAGGTCTCCCTTGCTGGTCTGCAGGGCGAGTGATTCGGCAATGGGGATCTGGCCGCTCAAGAAAAAGCTCATTAAACAGAGCACCGCGAAGAGCCCCCAGAAGGACCAATCGAGAAGCAGCAGCGTGGCACTGATGGCCGCGGCCACAGCGGCCCATTGAACAATTCGCGGCACGCGGCGGGGGCTTGAATGATCTGCGAGCCAGCCCCAGGCCGGCGGGCCGACCACTCGGGCCCACTGCATGGGCGAGACCAGAATGCCAATCTCGGTGGGCGAGAAGCCGCGTCCATTGAGCCAGAGCGAGAGGTAGGGCGAGAAGAGCCCCACGTAAGCGAAGTAAGTGCCGAAAAATGCGGCCACGCGCCGCGCGCCGGCGTTCAACCCTTGATTCGAGGCGTGGGCACCGAGACGCCCAGATTCTGTGCGCGATGCCGAAGGGCGTGGTCGATAAGGACCAAGGCGAGCATGGCCTCGGCAATGGGCGTGGCCCGAATGCCCACGCAGGGGGCGTGCCGCCCGTGGGTCTCCACAACGGTGGGATTGCCCTGCAGATCAATCGAGCGTCTTGGCGTGCGAATGCTCGAGGTGGGCTTGATGGCAATGGAAACAGTAATGTCTTGGCCGGTGGAGATTCCGCCCAACACGCCGCCGGCGTTGTTGCCCACGAAGCCCTGGGGGGTGAGTTCATCGCCATGCTCAGAGCCCCTTTGGGCCACACTGGCAAAGCCCGCACCGATTTCGACGCCCTTGACTGCATTGATGCCCATCATGGCGTGGGCAATGTCTGCATCGAGGCGATCGAAGACCGGCTCTCCCCAGCCCACAGGAACGCCACTGGCCTGCACATTAATTCGCGCACCGCAGGAGTCTCCGGCCTTTCGAAGGCTGTCCATGTAGGACTCCAGTGCATCGATCTGCGAGGCGTTGGCGGCAAAAAATGGATTGTTGGGCACATGGTCCCAGCCCTCGAAGGCCACCGCAATCTCGCCGAGTTGCGTCATGTGACCCCGAATCTGAACTCCAAAGTTCTCGGTCAACCATTTCTTGGCAATGGCCCCGGCAGCCACGCGCACTGCGGTCTCACGCGCCGATGAACGGGGCCCCCCCCGGTAGTCGCGAATGACCTACATGTGCCAGTAGGTGTAGTCGGCCTGGCCC
>DAIPXU010000031.1:10183-11531 GCA_036783055.1 Burkholderiaceae bacterium
AGGTCTGTGCTATGTCTGCGTAGTCTTTACTACGTTGGTCTTGATTGCGAATGAGCAGCGCAATCGGCGCACCAGTGGTCTTCCCCTCGAAGACACCCGAGAGGATCTCAACTGAATCGGGCTCTTGGCGCTGGGTGACATGGCGGGAGGTGCCAGGCCGACGCCGGTCGAGCTCGGGCTGAATATCGGCCTCGGAGAGGGCAAGCCCCGGAGGGCAGCCGTCGACCACGCAGCCAATGGCCGGGCCGTGAGACTCTCCAAAAGAGGTCACCGCAAAGAGAAGACCAAAAGTGTTGCCTGACATAGATGAGAAGTTTAGACCCTCGGGGACTGGCTGGGCGCCAAGGCGCTTAGATACTCGCGGACAAGGCCGAAGCGATTCTCCGCTGAATGCGCTCACGGCCCAAAACCGCCATGACTCTGTCAATGGATGGGGTCTCCGTCTGGCCCAGCAGGGCCAATCGAAGCGCCATGGCAAGCTGAGGCATCTTCAATCCATGGTCAGCGAGCTGCTGCTTAATCAGGGCCGATGCCTGGGTTGCATCGAGAGATTCTGGGACTTGAGCAGACAAGGCCCTCATTGCCTTGGGTACCTCGCCGACAAGGCGCTCGGCGAGGGCCTCGCGCGATGGGTTTGGCTCGCGGAAAAACATGGCTGCTTCTTCGGCAAGTTCACAGAGGGTATGGGTGCGATCGCGGAGCAGTTCACAGACCGACGCCAGCGAAGGACCATTCTCGGTGTCGAAGCCTTCTGCGCGAAGCCGCTCCTTGACTTGGCCTGCAAGAGAGTCGATGGGCTGCTGCTTGATGTAGTGGTTGTTGAGCCAACGCAGCTTTTCGAAATCGAACTGGGCCGCGGATTTGCTGCAGTTCTCAAGCGTGAACCATTCCACCAACTCATCGAGCGAGAAGATCTCGTCGTCTCCATGGCTCCATCCGAGCCGGGCCAAGTAGTTGAGCAACGCCTGCGGCAGGTAGCCATCTGCCTCGTACTGCATTACAGAGACCGCGCCGTGGCGCTTGGAGAGCTTCTCGCCATCGGAACCATGAATCATTGGAAGATGGGCGTAGTCGGGTAGTTCTGCTCCAAGGGCCTTCAGAATATTGATCTGACGCGGCGTGTTGTTGATGTGATCATCACCCCGAATGACATGGCTGATGTTCATGTCCCAATCGTCGACCACCACACAGAAGTTATAGGTGGGGGTGCCATCGCCCCGGGCAATGATGAGGTCGTCTAGCTCATCATTGGAAATACTGATGCGGCCTTTGACGCTATCTTCCCAACTCACCCGCCCCTGGTCTGGATTGCGGAAACGAACCACGGGCTCGTGGCCGGCGGGGTGTG
>DAIPXU010000032.1:0-11257 GCA_036783055.1 Burkholderiaceae bacterium
GTCTCCCCAGCAGTTCCTCCCGAAGCCCCACCACCACAGCTCTGCCCTGCGGCACACGACTGAGTCGACGACAGAGCTCTTGCCGCGGCGGCGCGGCCGCGCGAACCACGGCCACCAGGTCCTCGGCACGAACCGACTGGGCGTAACGGGCAGCGAGCTCCCGCACGGTGGCAGGGTCTGGGTTGAACTCCGCTGCCAGGGCTTGAAAAAACTGAAGCTGCCCCTCGGCCGAGAGCGCCTGGTATTGATCGAGTGCGCGCTGGGCCAAACTCTGGCTAATGGACTCCCCGGCCTCTCCAAGGAGACGATGGCAGTCCTCGAGCAGGCGCTTGAGCTGCCGCTGCTCGTCGGATTTTTCTTTGGCTTGGCGTAGTCGGTCGAACATGACAGTTGGTGTCAATTAAGACCGACAGATTAGAGAGGCCCTATATATTCGTCATTCGGGATATTCCCTGCCCACGGGGCTGACGCGGTCAATCAAGGGCGTCGTGACGCCAGAATCAGGATTAACCCTAGCCCCATCATGGGCAGGCTCAGCCACTGGCCCATGGTCAGGCCAATGGCGAGAAGTCCCAAAAATCCATCTGGCTCCCGAGCGAACTCGACCAGAAAGCGAGCCAGGCCATAGCCAAGAAGGAAGGCCCCCGAGATGAAGCCAGGGGGGCGCGGCCGGCGGGCCAAAAATTGGAGCACGACAAAGAGCAGCAGTCCTTCGAGGGCCATCTGATAGAGCTGAGAGGGGTGGCGAGGCAGGTCCGAACCGGACCCAGGAAAGACCATGGCCCATGGCCAGATGTCCGCATCGGCCAGGCGACCCCAGAGCTCCCCGTTGATGAAATTTCCAAGACGCCCGAACGCAAGGCCAATCGGAACCAGCGGCGCAACAAAATCGCCCACCATGAGAAACCGCTGCAGGAGCGGCCGCCCGGAGGCGGGCCACTCATCCTCTTTGGAGACCGGGATTGGCGCGCCGAGGTGCGGGCGTCGGAGCGCCAATACAAACATGGCAAGCATTACCCCAAGGAGTCCGCCATGAAAGGACATGCCCCCCTCCCATACAGCGAGTATCTCCAAGGGATGGGCCAGGTAATGCAGTGGCTTGTAAAACAAGACATAGCCCAGGCGCCCACCCAGAATGCCCCCGAGCACCCCCCAGAAAAGCAGGTCATCGAGATCGATGGGGCGCATGCCCAGACCCTGTCGATCGAGTCGAATCGCGCGGCGCCCCAATAAAAAGAATGCGGCAAAGGCCGCCAAGTACATCAGGCCATACCAGTGCAATTGAATGGGGCCCAGGGCGATGGCCACGGGGTCGAAGCCTGGGTGCATCAAGGGTGTGCTCATCCAATTGAGTGTGCCAGATGAGCGACAATTGTCTTTGACACTGCCCAACCACAAACACCAGACAGACATGGCCTACAACAACCGCTCCAAAAACGTCACCGAGGGCATCGCCCGCGCGCCCAACCGCTCGATGTACTACGCCATGGGCTACAAGGAGTCCGACTTCAAGAACCCAATGGTCGGCGTGGCCAATGGCCACTCCACCATTACGCCTTGCAATAGCGGGTTGCAGCCGCTGGCCGATGCCGCGGTGGCGGCCCTCAAAGAGAGTGGCGCCAACCCCCAGTTGTTCGGAACGCCGACCATCTCCGATGGCATTGGCATGGGCACCGAGGGCATGAAGTACTCCCTGGTTTCTCGTGAAGTCATTGCCGACAGCATTGAGACCTGTGTCAATGGCCAGTGGATGGATGGCGTGGTGGTGATCGGTGGCTGCGACAAGAATATGCCGGGCGGAATGATGGCCATTGCACGAACGAATGTGCCCGCTATTTATGTCTACGGCGGCACGATCAAGCCAGGCCACCACAAGGGCAAGGACCTCACGATTGTCTCGGCCTTCGAGGCCGTGGGTGAGTTCACCGCTGGCCGGCTCTCGGAGGAAGACTTCAAGGCCATCGAGCAGAAGAGTTGCCCGGGCTCAGGCTCCTGCGGTGGCATGTACACCGCCAACACCATGAGCTCGGCCTTCGAGGCCATGGGCATGAGCCTGCCTTATTCATCGACGATGGCCAACGAGGATGGCGAGAAGATCCAGAGCGCCGCGGAGTCGGCGCGTGTTCTTGTTGAAGCCGTCAAGAGAGGGATCAAGCCGCGCGACATCATTACCCGAGAGGCCATTGAGAATGCGGTCTCAGTCATTATGGCCACCGGCGGTTCCACCAATGCGGTGCTCCACTTCCTGGCCATTGCGCATGCCGCGGAAGTGCCCTGGACCATCGATGACTTCGAGCGCATTCGACGCCGTGTGCCGGTCTTCTGTGATCTCAAGCCCTCGGGCCGCTATGTGATCACGGAGTTGCACCGGGTCGGTGGCATTCCACAAGTGATGAAGATGCTCCTTAAAGCCGGACTCCTGCATGGCCAGTGCATGACCATCACAGGAAAGACCATTGCCGAGACCCTCAAGGACATCCCCGATGCACCCCCCGCAGGGCAAGATGTCATTCGCCCCTTCAGCGAGCCCCTCTACAAAGAGGGGCACCTGGCCATCCTCAAAGGCAACCTCTCCCCCGAGGGCTGTGTGGCGAAAATCTCGGGCCTCAAGAACCCTGTCATTACGGGGCCGGCCCGGGTGTTTGATTCGGAGGACGAGGCCATGGCGGCCATCATGGCGCGCAAGATTCAGGCCGGTGATGTCCTGGTGATTCGCTACGAAGGCCCCAAGGGCGGGCCGGGCATGCGCGAAATGCTCGCCCCCACCTCGGCCTTGGTGGGCCAGGGCCTTGGCGAGTCGGTGGGCCTGATCACCGACGGGCGCTTCTCGGGCGGCACCTGGGGCATGGTGGTGGGCCACGTCTCGCCCGAGGCCTTTGTGGGGGGGCCAATCGCGTTGGTGGAGGAAGGCGATTCGGTGACCATCGATGCCCACCGCCAGCTCATCGAGGTCAACCTGCCCGAGGCCACCCTGGCCGCCCGTCGGGCCCAGTGGAAGGCGCCCAAGCCACGCTACACCCGGGGCGTGTTGGCGAAGTTTGCGGCACTGGCCGGAACCGCCAGCAAGGGCGCGGTCACGGACCCCCAGTAAAGCTCCCCATTTATGTCAAGTTGCGCATATACTTAATCGTCTGTTTTCAATAGGAGACTTTCATGCGTGGTTTAGTTCTGGCCGCCTCTCTTCTGGCCATCGGTGGCGTTGCCCAAGCGGACAACGATCTCACCAAGAAGTACAACTGTGTGGCCTGCCACGCAGAGGGTGCAAAAAAAGTGGGCCCCGCCTACAAGGACGTTGCCAAGAAGTACGCTGGCAGAGCCGATGCAGTTGACTACCTCACCAAGAAAATCAAAACCGGTGGTTCCGGTGTATGGGGCCCTGTTCCCATGCCCCCGCACCCCCAAGTGCCCGACGCAGACTCGAAGAAGATGGCCGAGTACGTCATGGCTCTGAAGTAAGCAATAAGGTTTCTCTGTGTTAAAAAAGCCCTTGTCGCAAGACAAGGGCTTTTTCTTTTAGCGCGTGGACATTTTCCTTCAGCAGATTCTCAATGGCCTGGTGCTCGGCAGCGTCTATGCCTTGATTGCGCTCGGCTACACCATGGTCTACGGCATTCTGCAGTTGATCAACTTCACCCACGGCGAGGTTCTGATGGTGGGCGCCATGGTCTCGCTCTCGGTCGTCATGGCCATGGGCCATGCATTTCCCAATGCACCGGCCGTGGTTTTGCTCATCGCTGCGCTCTCCATCGCCATTCCAAGTTGTATGTTCTTGTCGGCCTTTATTGAGCGGGTGGCGTACCGACCCCTGCGCAACGCACCGCGACTCGCACCACTCATTACTGCCATTGGGCTCTCGATTGTCCTGCAGACCCTGGCGATGTTGATCTGGTCACCCAACCCCCGTGTGTTCCCCGACCTACTGCCCACCCAGCCCATTGCCATTGGGGGTGCCTTCTTGGCGCCCAAGCAATTGTTGATTCTGGTGGTGGCCGCACTTCTCATGGCCGGGCTCATGCTGCTTGTCAACACCACCCGTCTCGGCAGGGCCATGCGGGCCGTCTCCGAGAATCCGCGAATGGCCACTCTGATGGGAGTGAACCCCGATCGAAGCATCTCGATCACCTTCATGCTCGGTGCGGCACTGGCCGCGGGCGCTGGCTTGTTGGTCGCCATGAACTACAACATCGCGCACTTCACCATGGGCTTTCTTCCTGGATTGAAGGCCTTCACAGCGGCGGTGCTCGGCGGAATTGGCAACATTCCCGGCGCGGTGGTGGGCGGTCTCTTGCTCGGCATCATCGAGAGCCTGGGTGCGGGCTACATTGGCGACATCACTGGCGGCTTTTTGGGCAGTCACTACCAGGATGTCTTTGCATTCGCGGTGTTGATTCTCGTTTTGGTCTTTCGACCATCAGGCCTTCTCGGTGAGCGGGTCGCCGACCGCGCATAAGTCCCATGCTGTCGACGCTCTCCCCCAAACAAAAGGCCCTCTGGGCCACACTGGCCATTGGGCTTGCCCTGGTGCTGCTGCCCTTCGCGGCTGGTGCGATTGGCAATGCATGGATTCGGATACTGGCCTTCGCCCTTCTCTACGTGATGCTCGCGCTTGGTCTGAACATCGTGGTGGGCTATGCGGGCCTGCTCGATCTGGGCTATGTGGCCTTCTATGCGGTGGGTGCGTATCTCTATGCACTACTGGCCTCGCCCCATCTGACTGAACATCTGCCTTGGCTC
Source organism: Burkholderiaceae bacterium (assembly GCA_036783055.1). Lineage (GTDB taxonomy): Bacteria > Pseudomonadota > Gammaproteobacteria > Burkholderiales > Burkholderiaceae_A > Hahnella. The sequence goes on from DAIPXU010000032.1 coordinate 4,735, forward strand.
GCCACCCTCTTCCCCTCGGGCCTGCATGGATCCATCTGGCTGCTCATTCCGTTGGCGGCGGCAGTGGCCGCACTCTTTGGTGTTCTGCTCGGATTCCCCGTTCTGCGGCTGCGCGGTGACTACCTCGCGATTGTTACCCTTGGTTTTGGGGAAATCATTCGAATCTTTCTCAACAACCTCAATGCACCGGTCAACCTCACCAACGGGCCGCAAGGCATCGATCGAATCGACCCCATTTCGATCGCTGGCGTGAGCCTGGCCAAGCCATTGGAAATCGGTGGTTTAAGCATTCCATCGGTGCAGTTGTATTACTACCTATTTCTCACGCTCACCATTCTTGTGATTGTGATCTGCCTGCGGCTACAAGACTCGCGAGTCGGTCGCGCATGGATGGCCATTCGCGAGGACGAGATTGCTGCCAAGGCCATGGGCATTCACACGCGCAATGTCAAGCTAATGGCCTTTGCCATGGGCGCCTCCTTCGGTGGCGTCTCGGGCGCGATGTTCTCTGCCTTTCAAGGCTTTGTCTCTCCAGAGAGTTTTGTGCTCATGGAGAGCATTGTCATTGTCGCCATGGGGGTGCTCGGCGGCATGGGCAATGTCTGGGGCGGGGTCTTGGGTGCGGTGCTGCTCTATGCCATTCCCGAAGCGCTGCGGCACCTGGCCCGGCCGGTGCAGATGCAGTTGTTTGGCGAGGAACTCATTGCGCCCGAGGCCCTTCGAATGCTGCTCTTTGGATTGTCGATGGTGCTCATCATGCTCTACCGGCCCCAGGGCCTTCTACCGAGGCAGCGGGCATGACGGCCACTGCCCTGCTGAAGATCACCCAAGTCAGCAAGCGGTTTGGAGGGCTTCAGGCGGTCAACAATGTGTCGCTTGAAATTGGGCGCGGCAGCATCTATGGACTCATTGGTCCCAACGGTGCAGGCAAGACCACGCTTTTTAATCTCATCACTGGCCTCTATCCGGCTGATCAAGGAGAGTTTCTTCTCGACGGTATGGCCTATAAGCCGAGCTCGGTCCATCGTGTGACCGAGGCGGGCATTGCCCGCACCTTTCAAAACATTCGCCTCTTTCCCGACCTCAGTGCGATCGAGAATGTGATGGTGGGCCGGCATGTCCGCACCCATGGTCTTCACAGCGGGATTATCGGAGCGGTTCTGCGCACGCCTGCATTCAAACGCGTCGAGCAAGAGATTCGCGACCACGCGCAGCGCCTGCTCGACTATGTCGGCTTGGGTTCGCGCAGCCTTCAGATTGCGCGAACCCTCTCGTATGGAGACCAACGGCGACTCGAAATCGCCCGCGCATTGGCCACCGAGCCCAAGTTGCTTGCGCTCGATGAGCCGGCCGCGGGGATGAATGCCACCGAGAAGAACACCCTTCGCGGCCTGCTCGAGCGCATCCAGTCCGATGGCAAGACCATTCTCTTGATCGAGCACGATGTCCGCCTCGTCATGGGGCTCTGCGGCCAGGTCACGGTCTTGGACCACGGCGAGGTAATTGCATGTGGCAGTCCAGCCGATGTGCAACGCAATCCCTCGGTCATCGAGGCCTATCTGGGCACGGGGGCCACCCATGGTTGACTCAAGGCGCAACGGCAAGACGCCAACCGAGTCATCACGTGGCCAATCAGATCCCGCCGATGCAACACGACACCAGGCGCTCCCGGACACACTCCTGAAAGTGACAGACCTCTGTGTGGCCTATTGGGGCATTCAGGCGGTGCGCTCGATCTGCTTCGAAGTCAGGCGCGGCGAGTTGCTCGCCATGATCGGCGCCAATGGGGCAGGAAAGTCGTCTTGTCTGCGGGCCATCACGGGGTTGCTCCCGACCAGTCAGGGCTCGGTGCATTACAAGGGCCAGTTGGTTCGGCCCATCAATGGCCATGCACTGCCCGGCAACGGACTGGTGATGGTGCCCGAGGGGCGGGGCATCTTTGCGCGAATGACCATTGAAGAAAACCTACTCATGGGGGCCTACTGCCGGGCAAGCGCAAGCAAGTCGGAGATCGATGAGGATCTCAAAGCTCATTACCAGCGTTTTCCGCGCCTCAGAGAGCGGGCCACTCAGTTGGCGGGCACTCTCTCGGGCGGTGAGCAACAGATGCTCGCCATGGGCCGTGCGCTGATGGCCCACCCTGAACTCCTGCTTCTCGATGAGCCCTCCATGGGCCTCTCCCCCGTAATGGTCGAGACCATATTCGAAGTCATCGCCGAAGTGAAGGCAAGGGGCACCACCATCTTGCTGGTTGAGCAAAATGCGCGGCTTGCACTGCAGATGGCCGACCGTGCGTTGGTCTTGGAGTCGGGTGAAGTGACCCTCGAGGGCAGCGGACAGGACCTGCTCGCAAGCCCAGCGGTGCGCGCTGCCTATCTTGGTGAATGACTTGGTGAGACATTCCGCCGCCAATTCGAGCACAGGCGCACTTCCTGCGCGGTTCCGCCACCGACGCGTCGGAATCATTGGCCATGGTGATGTCGGCGCACGCATTCTGAAGCAACAGGCTCTTCCAGGCGGTGCTCGGCTCATTGCTGTATCGCGAAGCCTTGGATGGAATCTAGATGCGCCCATCGACTGTCGACGACTCGCCCGCAGCGTTCAGGAATGGATTGTCTTGGTCCCACCTGCCGAGCACGGGGGCAACCTGGATTCCCGCAGCCGATTGCTCGTGCGGGCCATTGCCTGGGCCAGGGCCCAACGCAGACGTTGCTCTTATGCCAGCACCTCAAGGCCGACTGGCCCTGCGCTGCATGCAGATCAATTCAATCGATTTCGTGGGGTCTACATCAGCACCACTGGCGTCTACGGAGACCACCGCGGTGCATTGGTCAGTGAGACCAGTGCCTGCAGGACCACACAACCGCGCTCACTGCGCAGACGCGATGCAGAGCGCCACTGGAGAGGCCTTGGTGCCCATATCTTGCGCGTGCCCGGCATTACCGCCGCAGACCGACTGCCGATTCAGCGAATTCGCGATGGACTGCCGGCCTTGCAATCCGAGGACGATGTCTACACCAACCACATCGAGGCCAATGACCTGGCGCGTATCTGCTGGGTGGCCCTCTGGCGAGGCAGACCCAGCCGAGTGACCAACACGGTGATGCAGTCTCAGTTGAAGATGGGTGACTACATGGATGCCGTGGCCGATGCAGCTGGGCTTGCGCGGGTTCCCCGCATAGACCGGGCCGCCTTCGAGGACCTGGTGAAAGCGGGCCGCATCAGCCACATGATGGCCAGTTTTATGCGGGACTCACGCCGCGTCACAAGCGATCGACTGCGCAAGGAACTGCGATTTCAGCCGCGCTTTGACTCGATTGAAGACCTGATCGCGACGCTTCGCGAGGCCAGCCAAAACAACTAGACGACAGTCAGTGCGTGGGCCGAGTCGCCCACTGCCTGCATCTCTCCAATGACTCGGGCCTGGTTGAATCCATGTTTGTGCAAAATGGCCATGACCTCGGCTTCGGCTTTGGGATCGCAAGAGACCAGAAGGCCACCACTGGTCTGTGGATCGGTGAGCAGGGCCCGGTCGATCGGGTTGCGCACCGTTGATAGGGCGACTTCGTGGCCATAGGCCGTCCAGTTGCGCCCCGAGGCACCGGTGATTGCCCCCTGGGTGGCGAGTTCCACAACGCCGGGAATGAGTGGGACCTGCGACCAGTTTAGTTTGGCGACCAATCCTGACCCGCGGGCGAGTTCGATGCAATGGCCGGCAAGACCAAAGCCAGTGACATCGGTCATGGCGTGGACACCTGCGATATTCGCCAGATCGGCCCCAGCCGTGTTGAGTTGTGTGGTCGTGGAGAGCATGTGTGCATAGCCCTGTTCCGAGAGGATCTCTTTCTTGAGGGCCGCCGATAGAATGCCCACACCCAGGGGTTTGGTCAGAATGAGTCGATCGCCCGCCTTTGCGTCCTTGTTTCGTTTGACGCGATCGGGATGCACAAGGCCGAGTGCCACCAGTCCGTAGATGGGCTCGACCGAATCGATGGTGTGACCACCGGCAATGGGAATGCCCGCGGCGCGACAGACGGACTGGCCACCCTCGAGAATCTGCCCAATGGTCTTGGGGCTCAGCATGTTGACGGGCATGCCCACGATGGCCAGGGCCAGGATCGGTCGCCCCCCCATGGCATAGACATCGCTGATCGCATTGGTGGCAGCGATGCGACCAAAGTCATAGGGGTCATCGACCACCGGCATAAAGAAATCGGTGGTGGCAATGAGGGCCTGTTCATCATTGAGTCGATACACGGCGGCATCGTCGGCGGTCTCGATTCCAACCATGAGCTCGGGCGGAATGACACCGCTGCCCACGCCCTGAAGAATCTCTGCCAGGACATTGGGTGCAATCTTGCAACCGCAACCACCCCCGTGCGAGAGCGAAGTGAGGCGCGGCTCGTTGGCGCTGGGTGCCGACGTCGGCTGGGGTTTGGCATTCACGGTTCGAGCTCCTCGTAGACCACTTCAAGTATGAGCAGACGGTCTTCACCCTGCGGGGTTCGCAGCCGCACCTCATCGCCTTCACGCGCGCGAATCAGAGCCTTGGCCACGGGTGATATCCAACTGACCCGCCGCCGCATCGGATCGACTTCATCTCTTCACACTATGGTGACCCACTCTTGGGGACCGTCGTTGCGTGAAAACCCCACGCGGGCCCCGAAAAAGACCTGCTCATTGCCGCACTGGCTCGTGGGGTCCACCACCACGGCATCTTCGAGTTGCTTGGTAAGAAAACGGATGCGGCGATCAATCTCACGCAATCGGCGCTTGCCGTAGATGTAATCGCCGTTCTCTGAGCGATCGCCGTTGGAGGCCGCCCACGACACCACCTGGGTGACCTCGGGACGCTCCTTGTTCACCAACTGCTGAAGCTCGTCTCGAAGCCGGCGATAGCCCGTGGTGGTGATGTAGTTAGCGTTCGACGAAGGCCCGCTCAATGACATAGTCCCCCGGCTGTCCGAGCCCGGGCGAGATCGCAAACCCCCGGGCATTGAGCATCTCAGCGGTCTCTTTCAACATGGAAGGACTGCCACAGATCATGCCGCGGTCGGTGGCGGGGTCCAGGGGTGGCAGCCCAATATCGGTAAAGAGCCGGCCTGTCTCAATGGCCGTGGTCAGGCGTCCGGTGTGGGTCGATGCCTCGCGGGTCACTGTGGGGTAGTAGATGAGTTGCTCACGAACCATCTCACCCAGAAACTCGTGGTTGGGCAACTCATTGCGCAGGTAATCGCCATAGGCCAACTCACTGACCAGACGCACACCGTGAATCAGCACCACCTTCTCGAAGCGCTCATAGGTTTCTGGGTCCCGAACAATACTCATAAAGGGGGCCAGCCCCGTTCCCGTCGAGAAGAGGTAGAGGTGCCGACCGGGCTTGAGGTCATCGATCACCAGCGTACCGGTGGCCTTCTCACCCACCAAGATGGTCTGCCCAACCTCAATGTGTTGAAGTCGCGAGGTGAGCGGGCCATTGGGGACCTTGATCGAGAGAAACTCGAGGTGCTCTTCGTAATTGGGGCTCACCACACTGTAGGCCCGGGCCAAGGGACGCCCATCGACCTCCAGTCCAATCATGACAAAGTGGCCATTGCGGAAACGAAATGCTTGGTCTCGGGTGGTGGTGAATGAAAACAAGGTCTCATTCCAGTGGGTCACGCTGGTGACCGTCTCATTCTTATAGGTGGCCATAAAACTTACTCGTCGCGAACAAAGGGATTGTTGAGTCGCTCCTCACCGAATCGACTCATTGGGCCGTGGCCCGGAACAAATTCAATGTCATCACCGAGGGGGAAGAGTCGCTCGCGAATGGAGCGGATGAGGTCGGCATGATTGCCGCGTGGAAAATCGGTGCGCCCAATCGATCCCGCGAACAAGACATCGCCAACGAAGGCAATTCGGTCGGCCAGGTGAAGAAACACGACATGGCCGGGCGTGTGGCCGGGGCAGTGAATCACCTCAAGGACCTGCTCCCCCACCGTGACGGTGTCACCGTCCTCGAGCCATCGATCGGGGGCGAAGGCCTCGAGCGGGGGAAAGCCAAACATCTTCCCCTGGACTGGAAGTTGGGAGATCCAGAAATCATCGTCGCGGTGGGGCCCCTCGATGGGCACACCCAGGCGCTTGGCGAGAACCGACGCCTCGCCACAGTGGTCGATATGGCCATGCGTGAGAAGGACCTTTTCGATCTCGACACCAGCCTCCCGGGCCACGGCCTCGAGGTGGTCGATATCTCCACCAGGGTCGATAAAGGCAGCCCGGCGAGTGGCGGGGCAGACAACCAGAGAACAGTTTTGGGCAAACGGCGTGACCGGGTGAATCTCGTAATCCATGTCGAGATTATCGCCCACATTGAGTGTCAGCCCGAGCTGACGGGCGTGGAGGACGCCTCGCTAGGCGACTTGGAAGGCGTGGTACTGGAGGTCGGCCAGGGCGAGGATCTCAAGGGCCTTTTCGTGAGTGGACTCGAGCACCACTGGCGGGGCCACACCTGCATCGGCTGCCTCTCGCCAACGGCCCG
>DAIPXU010000033.1:0-2179 GCA_036783055.1 Burkholderiaceae bacterium
GGGCGTCCTGGGCAACATCGAACCCGCCATGCAAGAGGCGATGGCCGATGCCCGGCCGCGCCACGAGTTTCTCAGGCACGACATCGAGCGACCCGTACTGGCCCCCGATCAGATTTTTCTGTCCCCGGAAGAGTTCTTCCTTCTCTCTAGGGCCTGGTCGCGCCTGACCATTTCAAGGCCGCAGTCCGAGGGCTTGAGCCAGCCCGTCCCGGATGTCCGGGCCGATCGTCGAGCCGCCAATCCTCTGGCGCGGCTGGTCAATGTGCTCTCTGCAGCCCAGGAGCAAGACGAAAAGATCGTGATGGTCGCCGAGACCAAAGGACGCGAGGAGACTTTGATTCAGTACCTCGCCGAGGCCAACATTGCATGCGAGTCGGTAGAGTCCTGGCAACAGGTCACCGAGACCAGTCCCAAGCCAGGCGCACTGCTGACCTGGAGCGCCCAAGTCCAGTCAGGCTTTAGAGCCCCCTGGCTCGGTCTAACGCTCATCACCGAGACCGAACTCTTCGCGGAGATGGAGCGCCGGAAACGCCACGGTGCAAAGTCTCGAGAGACCAATGTCGATGCAATCATTCGTGACCTATCCGAACTCAAACCAGGCGACCCGGTCGTGCATCTCCAACATGGGATTGGCCGCTATCGGGGCCTCGAGCACCTCGATCTGGGCGAGGGCGAAACCGAATGTCTCAAGCTCACCTATCAAGGCGACAGCGTTCTCTATGTGCCGGTCTCCCAACTGCACCTGATTGGACGCTACAGCGGAACCAGCCCCGATGCTGCACCACTCCACTCATTGGGAAGTGGCCAGTGGGAACGCGCACGCGCCAGGGCGGCCAAGCAGGCCCGAGATACGGCTGCTGAACTCCTCAATCTCTATGCCAGGCGGGCGGCCCGACAGGGACACTCATTTCGCTTTGAGCCTCGGGATTACGAGCGCTTTGCCGACGGATTCGGATTCGAAGAGACGCCCGACCAACTGGCTGCCATTCATGCCGTCGTGCAAGACATGGTCAAAGACAAGCCCATGGACCGCCTCATCTGTGGGGATGTTGGCTTTGGCAAGACCGAGGTCGCACTTCGTGCCGCCTTCATCGCAGTTCTCGATGGCAAGCAGGTCGCTGTGCTATGCCCAACCACCCTTCTGGCCGAACAGCACTTTCAAACCTTCCAGGATCGATTCAGCAGCTGGCCCGTTCGGATCGCCGAGCTCTCACGCTTTAAGACAGCAAAGGAAATTCAGCAGGCCCTTGCGGGCCTGGAGTCCGGAGAGGTCGACATTGTGATTGGCACGCACAAGATTCTCTCTGCGCAGACCGCATTTCGTCGATTGGGATTGGTCATCATCGACGAAGAGCATCGCTTCGGAGTTCGTCAGAAAGAGGCCCTGAAAAACCTTCGCGCCGAGGTCGATGTCTTGACTCTCACCGCCACCCCGATTCCCCGCACCCTTGCCATGAGCCTGGAGGGAATCCGCGACTTCTCCGTGATTGCGACCGCGCCGCAAAAGCGCCTTGCAATCAAAACAATGGTTCGCCGAGAGTCGCCTTCGACGGTTCGCGAGGCCCTGCTTCGCGAGCTCAAGCGCGGCGGTCAATCGTACGTGCTACACAACGAAGTCAGCACCATGCAGAATCGATTCGAGGCCCTCTCGGCCCTGGTGCCTGAGGCGCGTATCGGCATTGCCCATGGACAGATGGCAGAGCGTGAACTCGAGCAAGTCATGCGCGACTTCAACCAACAGCGTATCAATGTGCTTCTCTGCACCACAATCATTGAGACAGGGATCAATGTCCCCACGGCCAACACCATGGTGATCTACAGAGCCGACCGCGTTGGTCTCGCCCAGCTCCACCAGCTCCGCGGTCGAGTGGGTCGATCTCACCACCAGGCCTATGCCTACCTGATGGTCCCCGACGAGACCGCAGTCTCAAAGGATGCGACCAAACGACTCGAGGCCATTCAGTCCATGGAAGAGCTCGGCAGCGGATTCTTCCTGGCCATGCACGATCTGGAGATTCGCGGTGCGGGAGAGGTCTTGGGCGACAGCCAATCCGGAGAGATGACCGAGGTGGGCTTCCAGCTCTACAACGACATGCTCTCCGAGGCGGTTGGGGCACTGCAGGCTGGGCGCGAGCCCGACATGGACGCCCCCCTGACGGCCCTTACGGAGATAAACCTC
>DAIPXU010000033.1:2189-11165 GCA_036783055.1 Burkholderiaceae bacterium
GACTACTGCGGCGACATTCACGAACGACTCACACACTATAAGCGTATGGCGTCGGCCTCGGATCTCGAGTCGCTCGAGTCCATCCAGGAAGAACTCATCGACCGTTTTGGAAAACTACCCGATGCGGCCCGGGGTCTCATCGAGACCCACCGTCTTCGCATTCGAGTCAAGGCGCTCGGGATTCGCAAGCTCGATGCCACCAGTGACCACGTGGTGATGCAATTCGATCGTGAGGCACCTGTCGATCCTGCCCGGGTGATCCAGATTATTCAGAAGGACAGTCGATTCAAGCTCGCCGGCCCAGAGAAAATCAAAATGACCGCCGCCTCAGAGGACCTCCCACGCCGCCTTGTCCACGTGCGCGAGGCGCTCTCACTGCTTTTTCCTGTGCCTGCCAAGTAATTGCACTTGCAATCCCGCACGACCGAGCCGACCAATACTGACCCATTCAGACGAATTCAGACCATCCAAGACCCCCATGCAGACACTTGATGACCAACGAGTCCGAGGCCACCTTGTATTGGTCTCGGGCGTCCAATCCAATGAAGATGGCTCCTTGCGTGCGCTCGATCCCGCACTGGGTCGGTCGCTTGCCAATCTCATCGAGCGGCCGCTCGCACGATCATCCCAACATGCGGCTGTCATTGGCCCAGTCGATGAATCGGCGGTGGACCACTTCTGTCGCGAGGTGCTCGATCAATTCACGAGCATGTATGGCTGCGACTGTTTCTTTGTCCCGTTGGGACGCTCGCTGGGCGACTTCAGTCTGCTCGCCATGGACATGGACTCCACGGTCATCAATATTGAGTGCATCGACGAACTCGCCGATTACATTGGGAAAAAGACAGAGGTTGCAGCGATTACGGCCGCCGCCATGCGCGGCGAGATCAAGGATTACGAAGAGAGCCTTCGCCAGCGGGTTCGACTCCTCGACGGTTTGGAGGTGAAGGCCCTCGACTCACTCATTGATGAGCGACTGCGCATTAACCCCGGTGCAGAAGAATTGCTGACCCGGGCCAGGTCACACGGACTGCACACCATGCTCGTCTCAGGTGGCTTCTCGCCCATCACCGACCATGTGGCCTCGAAACTCGGTTTCGATGAAGTCGTCTGCAACACCCTGGGGGTCGAGGCGGGCCGCTTCAACGGCTCCGTGGTGGGTGCAGTCATTGATGGACCCGCCAAACGGGCCGCGGTTGAAGACCGATGCATGCAGCGATCCAAACCCAGTTCAGCGGCCATTGTCTTTGGAGACGGCTCCAACGACATTCCGATGATGCAGGTTGCAGGGATGAGCGTGGCCTATCGTGCCAAGCCGGCTGTTCGTGAGGTTGCCCTAGCCCGAATTGACCACGGGCGACTCGACAGCCTTTTGCTCGCGTGGGATGAATCGCTCAAAGCCGCTGTATAAAAGGTAATGCTGCCCCGAGCAGCGACCAAATAGACTCAGATTCACCCGGCGGGCCACATCGAGCCCCATCTGGGTGACGCCGGAACGAGAGAGAAGAAACGGGATGCCCATCTGGGCCCCCTTGATCACCATCTCGGATGTGAGGCGCCCCGTGGTGTAGAAGACCAAGCCCGCGCCATCGAGTCCCTCAAGCCACATTCGGCCGGCAATCGAGTCAACGGCATTGTGTCGGCCGACATCTTCAATAAACATCAAAAGCTCGGTACCACGAAACAGTGCGCAGCCATGGACGGATCCGGCCTGCTTGTAGATGGAACGATGCTGCCTGACGACATCGACAATGCCAACCAGGGTCGAATGATCAAGACGCGCGCTCGCATCGAGCGAGATGGAATCGATGTCCGAGAGAATGTCACCAAAGATGGTGCCCTGACCACAGCCGGTTGTGATCGTGCGCTTCTCTTGTCGTTCCTTGAGAGATTGAATGCCATCGCGAGTCACCACCGAGGCGGCACCCACCTCCCAATCCACCTGAATCGAGACAAGCTCATCGAGCGAATGAACAAACCGTTGGTTCTTCAGATAACCCAGGACCAAGGCCTCGGGTGCACCGCCCAGAGTCATCAGGGTGACCAACTCCTGCTTATCGACATAGACCGTTAGCGGGCGCTCCCCGGGGATCAGAATCAGCTTGCGACGTCCCTGGTCGTCCAAGACCTCGGCCTCGGCAACCAGTGGAACGGCCGCGTCACTGAGAATGGGCCGATGACTCATAGGGGGGTGCATCTCAGCCAAGCAGTTCCGAGAGGCGCGAGAAAGCTGGCTCGGGCCAGGGCCTCTGGTAGCCCTCGAAGGCATCGAGCCGATCGGTCCACTCGCTCTGGGCAAGCATGGCGATGAGCTTTTCGACGCCGGGTGAGACGATCTCCTGATCCCGACAGACAATCCAATAATCCTCCTCGAAGAGAGGAACAAAACCAAGGCCTCGGTCTCGCGCGGCCGACTCCAAGCCCAGCCCCGCCTGTGCGGAACCACTCCAAACCGCTTGCGCAACCGCAGCGTGCGAGGGTTCTTCGAACCGGTAGCCCTGAATCGATTCCGCTGGTAAGCCATGGTCTGCGAGCCAGGCATCGAGAAAGAGACGTGTTGCGGCCCCCGGAAGGCGATTGACGAATCGAATCGAACCATTGACCAGATCGGGCAATCCCTTCAGATCCAAGGGATTGTTGGCCTCGACAATGAGGCCTTGCATGCGACGTGCAAATGGGATGAGCCGGCCATCGGACTTCGCAGCGGACTTCCGCATGGCCGCCTTGAGTCGGCGGATGGTTCCCTCTAGATCGGGTCGCACCCGCGGCACATGAAAGCCAGCGAGTTGGGATCGTGCATCGGAATATCGAGCCAGTGCCTCGAGACTCCCACAGAAAGGAAGCTCCAAGTGCAGACCACGCTCGACTGCCGAGTCGCGAAACCGAGCCAGGGCATCGTCGTGACTTGCAGGAATACGCACGACATGGGCTTCGTCATCGAAGGCCGTGCCGAAAACGCGCTCCAAATCCGCACGAAGGGCTGCGATCTGGGGCGAAAGCCGTGACTGGACCTGACGCTCGGCCCACAGAAGCTTCTGTCCAAACTCGGTGAGTTGGGCCTTCTGGCCCTTCTCCCAAACGATCAACTCGCGCTCGAATCGAGCCTCCCAACGCTTTAGCTCACCCCAGACATGGCGGTAGGAGAATCCGAGGGTGCGGGCTGCGGCAGAGATAGAGCCGCGTCGCTCGACGGCATCGAGCATTTGGATGAGCGGGTGATGAACCAAGTCATCGTTCTGAGACTGATCGCCCAGGCTGTAGGCCAGCGAGACTCGAAGCGGACGGTGGAATCCCCTATGCATAACTGGTTATATGGTGCGCTGCGATTGAAGCCTCTAGCATACGCCCTCTCATGAGTGACATCGCCCAAAGCGTTGCAATTGCAACGCAACTCGTCCTCGATTTCGACCCGGGACTTGTTGCAATCGTCGCCCGTTCATTCACAGTCAGCGTATCGGCCACGGTCTTCGCCTGCCTAATCGGCTGCACCCTCGGCGCGCTGCTTGGTTCGCGAGACTTCTTTGGCAAGCGACTCACCCTTCTACTGCTCAATACCTATGTGGCGATTCCCGCCGTTGTGGTGGGCCTTATCACCTACGTGCTGCTCTCGCGCTCGGGTCCGCTCGGAGCCCTTGGCTGGCTCTTTAGTCTGCAGGCCATGATTCTTGCGCAGACATTGCTGGTGATCCCCCTGGCCGCTACGATGACACGCCAGCTCATCGAAGATGCCGACCGCCGAATCGGTGAGGGCCTTCGCTCGATGGGGGCGGGCCTGCCTGCCCGGGCTTTGCTGCTGCTGATTCATGAGCGCGCTGCGCTCTTGACCATACTAATTACCTGCTTTGGTCGTGCGATTGCCGAGGTGGGCACAGTCATGATGGTCGGCGGCAATATCGATGGATTCACCCGGGTGATGACCACGGCCATTGCGCTCGAGACGAGCAAAGGTGACCTGCCACTGGCCATCGGCCTTGGAATCGTTCTTCTCATGGCGGTTTTGTTGCTCAATCTGCTTCTTTTTGCAGTGGCTCAGCGTGGCCCAGGGCAAGAGGCGCGATCGTGATTCGAATCAACGGTCTGCGAGTCATCCGCGCCCAAGAGCCGATCCTGCAGATTGAGTCACTGCACATCGGTGCAGGGGAGGTTGTCGGCCTTATGGGCTCCAACGGAAGCGGCAAGACAACTCTGCTGCGGGCCCTGCATGGGCTCATTCCTGAATCCGATGGCAGCATACTGAGAGAGACAAACATGCGCGTTGCGATGGTCTTTCAACGCAGCCAGCTGCTTCATCTATCGGCTGGGCTCAACCTTCGACTGGCCGACTGGTTTTCGGGCAGCCGATGGTCAGAGACAGGGCCCCGATCAAGAGAATCACTTCGAGGTGTCGGTCTGCTCGAGATCGAGGCGCGTCTGGCCACTCGACTCTCTGGTGGGCAGCAACAACGGCTCTCTCTGGCAATGGCCCTGATTCGTCAGCCCGACCTGCTTTTGTTGGATGAGCCACTCGCTGCGCTCGATGCCGAATCGACTGCGCACTGCATGCAGATGCTCACTGGGTTTGTCAGCGAGAATCGGCCACTGGCCAAGCCAAGAACGATTGTCTTTAGCTCTCACTCCGAGGCACAGGCCAATGCCCTCGCGACCCGCATCATTCGCCTCGAGAAGGGACGAATCATCGCCGATGAACAACTGGGGTTGACTGCCTAGACCAGGCCATCAAAGGGGATCACGCTGACTCGATCCCCCTTGGCCACAAGCGAGTCGTCGTGATCGAGCATGACCAGACAATTGGCATCGCTCATCGAGCGCAGAATGCCTGAACCCTGGCCGCCGGTGGTTCGCACCCGGGTCTCTCCCTTGTCATTGATGAACAAGACACCTCGTCGATACTCGGTCCGACCGGCGCGCTTGGGAATCTCCTCATCGCTCACGGCCTGCATCACCACGCCGCCCTCGCCCTTTGCCCCCATCATCGACAAAAGCCCTGGACGGACAAAAAGATAGAAGGTGACCATGACCGCCACCGGATTGCCAGGCAATCCAAAGAGCACTGCAGAGTCACCCTCGCCCACGCGGGTTCCAGACCAGATTCGACCAAAGGCCATGGGGCGACCCGGACGCATTGCAATGCGCCAGAAGGTGACATCACCGAGCTTGGCCATCATGGTCTTGATGAAATCTGCCTCTCCGACCGAGACACCACCCGAGGTCACGATTGCATCGGCAGAGCTCGCAGCCTGACGAAAGGCCGCCTCAAGAAGCTCGGGTTGATCGGGCACCACCCCCATGTCAACCACATCGACACCGAGTCGAGCCAGCATGCCAAAGAGCGTGTAGCGATTGCTGTCGTATACACAGCCTGGATCGAGTGCTTCACCCACCGAGCGAAGTTCATCGCCTGTTGAGAAGAATGCGACTCGCACGCGCCTGCGGACCCCCAACTCGGCAAAACCAAGCGAGGCGGCCAGTCCGAGATCTGCGGGCCGAATGATCCGACCGGCGGACAAGGCCGGCTTGCCCTGGGTGAGGTCCTCACCCTTGCGTCGACGGTTGTCACCGCGTCGAACCGCCTTCGAGAGAAACCGAATGGTCTGACCGTCGCGTTCAGTGAACTCTTGGGGAATGACTGTGTCGCAGCCACTTGGCATCACTGCTCCAGTCATGACACGAACACAGTGCCCCGGCTCGCAGTGGCCATTGAACTGGCGCCCCGCAAAAGCCTCTCCGTGGACCGTGAACGAGAGCGTCTCCCCAGCATCGGCTATGCAACTTCCATCAAAGGCATAGCCATCCATCGCTGCGTTGTCGTGACTCGGGACATTAATCGGAGAGACCAAGTCCTTGGCCAAAACACGGCCAAGGGCCGCACGAACCGGCACTCGCTCGACCGCCCAGTCGATCTCGCGGGGCGCACAGAGCGCCTCGATCACCTCGATCGCCTTGGATACACGCAGGGCGTCGGGATCGTAGCCCGAGAGGCATGAAACGATTTGGTCCAACTGCGTCAACGCTGACATGGCGAATCCTCGCTGTGAATAGGGAGCCCCTGACTCAATGCCTTGAGCTCCTCGAGTGTATTGGCATTGGCAAAGGCACTATTCGAATCAAAAGGCACCTGGGCAACACCGACTGAGCGAACCCACTCATCAATCTTGCGCCCCCCGGACGAGAGGTAGTCTCGAAGGCCTGAAACGGCAGTGGACTTCACGCAGAGAAAGACCGGCTGCCGCTGTTGACGGCCGTCTTCGCTCGGGCTGAGGGGGTAGGCGGCCACGCATCCTTCATTGTCGGCAGCAGTCACCAAACGCTCGACCAGATTGAGGGGGAAAAAGGGAACATCACAGGGAACCACCTGCAACCACTCTGTCTCGCAATGTTCCAGGCCGACCAGCATTCCTGCCAGGGGGCCCTGAAAGCCCTCCAGACTGTCCCCAAGCACTCTGACACCCAGGCGCTCGTAATGCGCCTGGTTGCGATTCGCACTGACCAGCAATTGACTCACCTGGGGCCGAAGCCGATCCATTGCGCGCTGTGCGAGCGACTGCCCCTGAAACTCAACCAGGCCCTTGTCGCGGCCCTCCATTCGGGAACCCTGGCCACCCGCCAGCACCAAGCCGGTGACCCGCTCTGAATGACTAGGCACTGATGCCCTGACTCGAGAGATACTCGTCGTAGCTGCCTTTGAAGTCGGTGACCGTTCCGTCACCGGTCATGGCCCAGATGCGATTGGCCACCGCATTGACGAACTCGCGGTCATGCGAGACCACAAAGAGGGTCCCCTGAAACTTCTCCAGTGCCATCTGCAGCGACTCAATGGACTCCATGTCTAGGTGATTGGTGGGCTCATCCATGATGAGAACATTGGCCCGCTCGAGCATGAGGCGACCAAAACTCATGCGGTGTTTCTCCCCACCCGACAAAACAGAGACCACCTTGTGAACATCGTCGCCAGAGAACAGAAGCCTTCCAAGGATGGAGCGAAGGGCCTGATCGTCATCTCCCTCCTGGGCAAATCGCTGCAGCCACTCGGTCAGCGTGCTCGATTTCTCAAACTCTGGATAGACATCCTGTGCCATGTAACCAATCTGTGCATTCTCAGACCACTTCACCAGGCCTGCATCGACCCCCACGCCGCCAAGATCCTCGCCAATCAGGGCCTTGACCAGGGTGGACTTGCCCGCCCCGTTTGGCCCAACAATTGCAATCTTCTCTCCGGCCTCGACCATCAATGAGACCTTGCTCAGGACAGGCTTGCCCCCCTCGTAGGACTTGACCACGCTCTGCAGATGCACCGCCTGTCGATAGAGTTGCTTGGCCTGCTCGAAACGAATGAAGGGGTTCTGACGCGAGGAGGGTCGAACATCAACTGCCTCCGACTGAATCTTCTCGATGAGTTTTCGACGGGAGGTGGCCTGCTTGGCCTTCGACTTGTTGGCTGCGAATCGGCGCACGAACTCTTGAAGTTCACTGACGCGGTCCTTGCTCTTGGCGTTGGCCGCCATGAGTCGGGCCCGAGACTCTGTCGACGCCAGCATGTAGTCGTCGTAATTGCCAGGGTAGATGCGAATCTCACCATAATCCACATCGGCCATATGTGTGCAGACCTGATTGAGAAAGTGCCGATCGTGGGAGATGATGATCATCGTGCTGTCGCGATCGTTGAGCAGGTCTTCGAGCCAGCGAATGGTATCGATGTCGAGGTTGTTGGTTGGCTCATCGAGCAGCAGGACATCTGGGTCTCCAAACAAGGCCTGGGCCAGCAGAACCCGAAGCTTCCATCCGGGTGCAATCTCGCGCATGGGGCCCTGGTGTTGCTCGAGCGCAATGCCAGCGCCAAGCAACAACTCGCCGGCTCGCGCCTCGGCAGTGTAACCATCGAACTCGGCGAACCGTGCCTCGAGGTCGGCGGCTCGCATGTAGTCCTCTTCGGTGGCCTCAGGATTGGCGTAGATGGCATCGCGCTCGGTCATCGCCGCCCACATCTCCTCGTGGCCCATCATGACAACGTCGAGCACACGCACATCCTCAAAGGCGAACTGGTCCTGGCGAAGCTTGCCGAGGCGAATCATCCCCTCTCGGATGACCGATCCACCGCTTGCCTCAAGATCATTGCCGAGGATCTTCATGAAGGTGGACTTTCCGCAGCCGTTTGCGCCAATAAGCCCATAGCGATTGCCCTCGGTGAACTTGACCGAGACATTCTCAAAGAGTGGCTTGCCGCCAAATTGCATGGTGATATTGGCCGTCGACAACATATCAATTCCTTTTAATAAACCGTTTAACGCGAGACCCAGCGGCGCGCGTTGTTGAACATCTCCAGCCATGGGGAGGCATCCCCATAGGCATCGAATGACCTTGGGCGCCAAGAGAGCTGAACGTTTCGAAAGACCCGCTCTGGATGTGGCATGAGAATGGTCACGCGGCCATCGTCATTGGTCAGGCCGGTAATCCCCCTGGGTGAACCATTGGGGTTGTAGGGATAGTCCACGGCGGGTTCGCCGCTGGAGGAGACAAAGCGAAGGGCGATGTGCGCCTGGGCCTCTGCATCATTCGAGCCGCTGACCCACTGGGCCCGGCCCTCGCCGTGCGAGACCACAACCGGCAGTCGGGCCCCCTGCATCCCATCGAAGAACAGCGATGGCGAATGCACAACCTCCACACAAGAGAGTCGAGCCTCGAACTGCTCAGACTCATTGCGGACGAATCGGGGCCAGGCCGCTGCCCCCGGAATGATTGAGGCCAGTCCGGAGATCATCTGACACCCATTGCAGACCCCCAAGGCAAACCGATCGAGCCTGTGAAAGAAATCGGTAAAGGCATCGCGCAGCCGCGCGTTGTAGAGAATGGAGCGTGACCAGCCCTGCCCCGCGCCCAACACATCGCCGTAGGAGAATCCTCCACAGGCGACGACGCCACGAAAATCAAGCAGATCCACGCGGCCTGAGGCGAGGTCTGACATGTGCACATCCCATGACT
>DAIPXU010000034.1:0-6140 GCA_036783055.1 Burkholderiaceae bacterium
ACAACGGCCGCCATGCGCTCAAAGCTTGCTTTGACATCGGCCTCGCTCACGATTCCATGGACCAGCCAATTCGCCACATGCTGGCTCGAAATACGAAGGGTGGCACGGTCTTCCATCAGGCCCACATCGTTGATGTCGGGCACCTTGGAGCAGCCAACGCCTTGATCGATCCAACGCACCACGTAGCCAAGAATGCCTTGAATGTTGTTGTCCAGTTCTTGCTGCTTCTCCGCTGGCGACCAGTTGGTGTTCTCCGCAATGGGTACGGTGAGCAGACCACCGAGCAAGTCTTCGGACTCCTTGGCCAGATCGATCGACTCCATCTCCTCCTGAATCGATGAGACGCTCACCTGGTGATAGTGCAGGGCGTGCAGGGTGGCAGCAGTTGGGCTTGGAACCCAAGCGGTGTTTGCACCGGCCTTGGGATGAACCAACTTCTGCTCGAGCATGGCCGCCATGCGGTCTGGCATGGCCCACATGCCCTTGCCGATCTGAGCCTTGCCGCGCAACCCGCAGGCCAGGCCCACCAGGACATTGTTGCGCTCGTAGGCCGCAATCCATTTGCTGGCCTTCATGTCGGCCTTGCGAATCATTGGGCCCGCGAGCATCGAGGTGTGAATCTCATCGCCGGTGCGATCGAGAAAGCCTGTATTGATAAATGCAATGCGGCTCTCGGCCGCTGCAATGCAGGCCTTGAGGTTGACGCTGGTGCGACGCTCTTCATCCATGACACCGAGCTTGACGGTGTTCTTCGGCAGACCAAGCACCGACTCAATCTTTGCGAACAGCGCGGCACTGAAGGCCACCTCTTTCGGCCCATGAAGCTTGGGCTTGACGACATAGATGCTGCCGCTGCGGCTGTTGCGAATGGCATCGCCCGATGGCAAGCGACCTGCAGCCTTGAGGTCGTGAATACCAATGGCCACAGTAACCACTGCATCGAGGATGCCTTCGGGGATGTCTGCACACTGGCCGTTGTGCGCGCGAAAGCGCACAGCGGGGTGGCTTGTCAGTAGGCCCATGTTGCGGATGAAGAGCAGAGAGCGGCCTGGGAGGGTGAGCTCGCCACCGGTGGGCTTGGTGTATTGGCGGTCGGGATTGAGTCCGCGAAGGATTGTCCTGCCATTCTTTGGGACACGCTCGGTGAGGCTGCCCTTGATCACACCAAGAAAGTTTCGATAGCCGAGCAGCTTGTCTTCGGTGTCGACCACGGCCACTGAATCCTCGAGGTCGAGGATGGTCGACAGCGCCGCCTCGAGAATGACATCGGCCACGCCGGCAGGGTCCACCGAACCAATGGGCGATTGATGGTCAATCACAATTTCGAAGTGCAGGCCGTTGTGCTTGAGCAGCACTGCATGGGGCTCGGGGATAAGGCCCTGGTAACCGATGAGTTGGTCGGGGTTCTGTAGCCCAACACTCTGTCCACCGCGAAGGCTGACGACCAACTGGCCGGCCTCAATGGCATAGGCGACTGCGTCTTTGTGGGAGCCACTCGCAAGCGGGGCGGCCTGGTCGAGGAAGTCGCGCGCAAAGGCCATGACTTTTGCGCCGCGCTTGGGGTTGTAGCGCTCGGACTTCTCACAACCATCCGATTCGGAAATTGCGTCTGTTCCGTAGAGTGCATCGTAGAGGCTTCCCCAACGCGCATTTGCGGCATTGAGGGTATAGCGGGCATTGAGGACGGGGACCACGAGTTGGGGTCCGGCCTGAACGGCAAGCTCGTCGTCGACATTGGAAGTGGATGCCTGAACACGTCCCGGATCGGCAACCAGGTAGCCAATGTCAGTTAAAAACTTGCGATAGGCCTTGGGGTCGCGAATGGGGCCAGGTTGGGCGCGATGCCACTGGTCGAGCTCGGCCTGAAGGCGATCCCGCTCGGCGAGCAGGGCGGCATTTTGTGGGGCGAACTCGGCAACGATCTGGTCAAAGCCGACCCAGAACTGATCCGAAGTCACACCGGTGCCGGGGAGCACCTCTTGGTCAATGAATGCACAGAGATTGGGGTCAACCTCAATCCCGTGAATGGGTAGAAAAGGGGCGGACATAAACGGCCTCCGACAACATGATCAATTTGTTGCTTCGGAGTGTAACCAAGAATTTGTTGCATCGCAAAAAATATTTGGCTATGAAAAAAAGTATATAAAAATCAATATCTTAATAATTTATCGGCGTGTCTTTCGGCCCACAACGTAGCCCGCCAAGAAGCCAAGTACAAAGATAACGATCCACCCGATCACCATGGTTATTCCGCCTTTCCACCGGTGCATCCACCATCCGAAAACCAGAGGTTCTGGGCCTGGCTGCGCCAGGCCTCCAACCCTGCTGCAGGGCGACGCATCATCAGCACCACCACATTGCAAGAGAAGACCGATTCATTGTTTTGATTTTTTAGCAGCCAGTGCTGCAACATGGAGCCGCGGTCGGGCTTGGAAGTCGATGTCTTCACCTCCGCAATGCGGACCTCTCCCGATAAAACATCTCCCGGCCGAACCGGCTTGAGCCACTGCAGGTCACGCAAGCCGGGGCTGCCATTGCATGCACTCTCATTGAGGAATGCATCACAAACGAGTCGCATGCAGATGGAACCGGTGTGCCATCCGCTGGCAATCAGACCACCAAACGCCGATCGCTTTGCGGCCTCTGGGTCGGTGTGAAAGGATTGCGTGTCAAACTCCCGACCAAACTGGAGGATGGCCTCCTCGCTCACCGGATAAGCGCCCAGGGCGATTACTTGCCCGTCTTTAAAATCCTCAAGGTATTTCATAACAACATGTCTCGATTCCAAGTTTCACCATGAGCCAACTCACCATTGACATCGTCTCCGACCTGGTATGCCCATGGTGCTATATCGGTCGCGGTCATTTGCGCAGTGCCTTGCTCCGCCTTGCGCAGTCTAAACCGACCTGGGCCCAGGCGGTCTCCATTGAGTGGAAGCCCTTTCAACTCAACCCGGGAATTCCAGTCCATGGCCTCGATCGTCAACTCTACCTAGAGAAAAAATTTGGCAAAGAGGGCATGAAGGGATACGAGCAGATTGCAGTTGCAGCCAGGCAAGCCGGTCTCGAAATGAACCTCAACCGTATTTTGCGACAACCGAATACCCTGCGGGGCCATGTATTGATGGCATGCGCTGGTGTGCGTGCCGATGCCCTAGCGAATCGACTCTTTCTCGACTACTTCGTCGATGGCAAAGACATTGGTCAAGACGAGGTCCTGCGTGCCGCTGGCCTGAGTGTTGGGATGTCCGCCGAGCAGATCAACCGCGCCTTCAGTGAGCAAGCGCTGGAGGCGCAGGTCTCTCGAGAAACTGCAAGTTGGCCGGAGCAGGGGGTTCAGGGTGTTCCGAGCTTTAGGCTTCGGACAGCGTTGGGCGCGCCATTGTGGTTGGGTGGCGCTGTGGGGACGAACCGTCTCTTTGATGCAATTTGGGGTTCACTGGCTCGGCTTGAATGCTGAGCCACTGGGATTGAAGCGCTTGGTAGGCCGCCGCCGGCTTGGGAGTGGAGACTATGGCTTGGATAACCGCGGCAGCGTGGGCACCTGTCGAGGCCACGTCGGCCAAGTTGCCCGCGTGGATACCGGCGATTGCCACCACCGGCAAAGGGCTCACGGCGGCCCAATAGCGCAAATTTGCAAGGCCCTGCGGAATCCAATTCATGGCTTTGGCGCGGGTGGGAAAGATGGGGCCGCAGGCGATGTAACTCGGTGCGACCCAGAGGGCCCTTGCGAACTCCCAATAGCTGTGGGTGGAGAGGCCCAGCCGCAGATCGGCCGTGCGCAGTCGACTTAGGTTGGCGGTGAGCAAGTCTTCCTGACCAATATGCACGCCGTAGGCGCCATGCTCAACCGCTTGTTCCCAGTAATCGTTAATGAAGAGTTGGCAGTCGGGGGCCTGCTGCGCGAGCCGACAGGCCGCCTTCACCGTCTGATCTTGTGCCACGCGCTCAAGTGACTTAACTCGCAACTGAATGATGCGACACCCGGCATCGATCAGGTCAGAGAGAAGCGCCTGACTGTCGACCACCGGATAGACTCCGGGGCTTGGATCGCGCAGCGTGGGGAATGCCATTGGACGCGGCAGGCCAGGCATTTCAAGCGAGGGAAAGTGTCTGTAGTGTCCACTGAGTGGCAGTCGCGAGAGATCGCCCTCTCCAGACGCCAGAGAGAGGGCCGCGTGAATCGATGCATCTTCCTCGATGTAACCCAGGGCCCGACTCCGCTCAAAGGCCCGAGTCAGTGAATCAAGGGCATCTGCGGGAACCGGCGATTGAAACTGAATACCGCCTTTTGCGTAAACCCAGTCGAGTAACAGCCGATCGCCCTCGAGCGTCAGGCTGCCACGAGGGGTTTCGGCGACTTGCAATGGCTAACCCGCTTTATGAATAAGGAAGGGTTGTCCCGTGACGGGAGTACTGGGTGTGGCGAAGTCCTGCTCGGGAATCACACCGGCGAGGTGGGCCTGGCGGCCCGCTTCTATGGCCTTGGCAAATGCAGCCGACATCTCCACCGGGGCCCGCGACTGGGCAACAGCAGAATTCAAGAGCACAGCGTCGAACCCAATCTCCATCGCCTCGGCCGCATGCGACGGCGCACCGATTCCCGCATCGACTACGAGAAAGAGATTGTGAAACTTCTCTCTCATGCGAGAGAGCGCCCTGCGATTTGTGATGCCTTGTCCCGAACCGATTGGGGCGGCCCAAGGCATTAGAACCTGGCACCCGGCATCGACCAAACGTTGCGCTGCGATGAGGTCTTCGGTGCAGTAAGGGAAGACATCGAATCCAAGTCTCGCCAGTTGCTCGGCCGCCACCACCAACTCGAAGGAGTCGGGCTGCAGCGAGTAATCGTCACCGCCCACCTCGAGCTTGATCCAATTGGTCTCGAACAACTCGCGGGCCATCTGCGCCAGGGCAACAGCCTCTTTTGCTGTGCGACAGCCTGCGGTGTTGGGAAGAATATGGCGTCCGGTCTCACGGATCAGCGACCACCACTGGTTGTGCCCGGCGGCTGCGACATTGGCTGCTTGGCGCTTAATGCCCATGGTGAGGACTTCTGCGCCAGAGGCCGCAATGGCCTCTTTCAGAATGGCCGGTGAAGGGTATCCCGCAGTCCCAAGGAAGAATCGGCTTGAGAGCGAGACTCCATACACAGAGAAGGTGGACATTTTCACTAGCCTCCTGTGATCGGCTCGAAAGTCATAATGGCATCGCCCTGCTGAAGGATCAATGTTTTTCTCATGTCGCGGGGCACAAATTCGGCGTTCACGGCGGTGGCCAACTGATTGGGGTCTTTGCCGAGTCGATCGATGAATTCCGCAAGGCTCTCACCGGCCCTGGCATCCATGGGCTGGCCATTGAAGTCCACTGTAATGGAGTCATTGCTCGCCGCACGATTAGACGAGGGCATGCTCTTCTCTCGTGGCACCCATGGCTGCCAGGGCTTGCTGCATCAAGGCGGGGGCGAGCAACCAGCCGTGGCGAAAGAGGCCATTGATTGCAGTGAGGCCGGGCCGACCCATGACCTGCGGAAGGTTGTCTGGCAGCGCCGGTCGCAGGTTCACATCGCTCGAGACAATGCGAGCCTCTGCAAGCGATGGGGCAATACTGAAGGCGGCCGACAATAACTCCAGGTTGCTCTGAACCGATGTGGGCGAGCGGTCCTCTGATTCAATCTCTGTTGCCCCCACAACAACCTCGCCCGATGGCCGCGGAACCAAATAGACCCGCCACCGTGGGTGCATGAGTCGAATGGGCCGCTGAATCACGCAGCCGGGCGGTGGCATAAGGGTGAAGATTTCCCCGCGAACACCACGCAGTGGCATGGACGAGCCGCGCGCACCCAGACCACGGCAGTCAAAGACCCAGTCGAAATTCATGGCGCTGCGCTCGGTGCGGATGGATCCGGGGTTCACCTCCAACACAGGCGAGTTGAACTCCCAACGGCTGTTGGGGCTGTACTTCCTTAATGCCTCGAGTGCCTCTGCAGGAAACAGATGCCCCTCATTGGGCAGCATCCAGGCGTGGAGTCGCGGCTTGAGCGCAGGCTCGAGTGTCTCGAGTTCTTGCGCGGACAGGGGCGCGGGCTGGGGCTCTGTGGGTCTCGGGCGCGTATGCGCAAGGATGCGCTCGGCGCTTGGG
>DAIPXU010000034.1:6150-11141 GCA_036783055.1 Burkholderiaceae bacterium
CAGACTCCCATTGATGCGCAAATCGAACGCTTGATTGCAGGCCTGATGAATCTGCGGCCAGAGCCGCATCGATTCAATGCCCAAGGCGTAGACGACCTCACCGCCCGCCTCCATCTCCGCAATGGGGCTGAGCATCCCGGCGGAGGTAAACGCGGCGGCACGCTCGGTCATCACAGCAGGCGCCTCGGGTCCTGCCTCGAAAACATGTACCTCGTGGCCAAGTTGAGAACACCCGTGGGCCATCAGACGGCCCATCAACCCGCCGCCAGCGATTCCGATTTTCATGGTTGGATTGGCCGTCCTTGATTATTGCCGGTGATAGACCTTGGCACCGGCCTTCACAAACTCAACGGATTTCTCCTGCATGCCCCTTTGCAGCGCCTCCTCTTCGGCAAGACCCTTCTGCTTGGCGTAGTCCTTGACGTCTTGGGTAATCTTCATGCTGCAGAAGTGCGGGCCGCACATGGAGCAGAAATGCGCCACCTTCATGCTCTCTTTGGGAATGGTCTCGTCGTGATAGGCCTTGGCCGTGTCGGGGTCAAGGCCGAGATTGAACTGGTCGTTCCACCGGAACTCGAACCGAGCCTTGGAGAGTGCGTTGTCCCGTATCTGTGCGCCTGGATGGCCCTTGGCGAGGTCGGCGGCATGGGCTGCAATCTTGTAGGCAATGATGCCGGCCTTCACATCCTCTTTGTTGGGCAACCCCAGGTGCTCCTTGGGGGTGACATAGCAGAGCATGGCCGTCCCGTACCAGCCAATCTGCGCTGCGCCAATGGCCGAGGTGATGTGATCGTAGCCAGGCGCAATGTCGGTCGTGAGTGGCCCCAGGGTGTAGAAGGGGGCCTCATCGCACCAGTCGAGCTGTAGGTCCATGTTCTCTTTGATGAGCTGCATAGGAACGTGGCCTGGGCCCTCAATCATGGTCTGGACATCATGCTTCCAAGCCATCTGGGTGAGTTCGCCCAGGGTCTTCAATTCACCAAGCTGGGCCTCGTCGTTGGCATCCCATATGCTGCCGGGCCGCAAGCCATCGCCGAGACTGAAGGCCACGTCATAGGCTTTCATGATTTCGCAGATGTCTTCGAAGTGGGTGTAGAGAAAGTTTTCTTGGTGGTGGGCCAGGCACCACTTGGCCATGATGCTGCCGCCCCGGCTCACAATGCCGGTCATGCGATTGGCGGTCATGGGCACATAGGCCAGCCGCACGCCTGCATGGATCGTGAAGTAGTCCACGCCTTGCTCGGCTTGCTCAATGAGCGTGTCGCGAAAGAGTTCCCAAGTGAGTTCCTCGGCCTTGCCATCGACCTTCTCGAGCGCCTGGTAGATGGGCACGGTGCCAATGGGCACAGGGCTGTTGCGAATGATCCACTCTCGGGTCTCATGAATGTGTTTGCCGGTGGAGAGGTCCATGATGGTGTCGGCCCCCCACCGAATGCCCCAGGTCATTTTGTCGACCTCCTCGGCAATGCTGCTGGTCACCGCGCTGTTACCAATGTTCCCGTTGATCTTCACGAGAAAGTTGCGCCCAATAATCATGGGCTCGGACTCGGGATGGTTGATGTTGTTGGGAATAATGGCTCGACCGCGGGCGACTTCATCACGAACAAAGGCCGGGGTGATCTCGCTCGGAATGACTGCGCCAAAAGACTGGCCAGGGTGCTGACGTGTGAGCAACTCGAACATTCGCTTGCCTTTGTCGCCCATGGCCTCCAGGCTCTTCAAGTACTCCTGACGGCGAAGGTTCTCGCGAATGGCGATGAACTCCATCTCGGGCGTGATCATGCCCTTCTTCGCATAGTGCATCTGGCTTACGTTCTGCCCCGACTTTGCCCGTCTGGGCTGGCGATGAAGGTTGAATCGAAGCTGGGCCAGTTTCGGGTCGGCAAGCCGCTCCTGACCGAATCGACTGGTTGGGCCACTGAGCAATTCGGTGTCCTTGCGCTCCTCGATCCAGGCCTGCCGAATGGGGGCAAGGCCACTGCGAATGTCGATCTTCACAGTGGGGTCGGTGTAGGGCCCACTGGTGTCGTATACATAGATGGGGGGATTCTTCTCAGCCCCCATCATCACGGGGGTATCGTCTTGGGTGATTTCTCGCATAGGGACTCGGATGTCCGCCCGCGAGCCCGTGATGTAGACCTTCTGACTATTGGGCAGCGGGGCAATGGCGGCCTCGTCGACCTGGGCAGTGGCT
This sequence comes from Burkholderiaceae bacterium, assembly GCA_036783055.1. Lineage (GTDB taxonomy): Bacteria > Pseudomonadota > Gammaproteobacteria > Burkholderiales > Burkholderiaceae_A > Hahnella. The sequence continues at coordinate 8,345 of DAIPXU010000034.1, forward strand.
GCGAGAAACTGAGGGTTGCTGGCCATGGTGGCTCCTTGGGTTGGCTCTAGTGAAGGACCAGAGCGCGGGGTTGAAAGAAATGGTTAATGGGGCCTGCGCCGCTACCGACTTGCATGGATTGGGCTTGCAAGAGGCCTTGGTGAACGTAGTCTTGGGCGAGCCGAACCGCCTGTGGCAGGGACTCGCCATGGGCAAGGTGGGTGGCAATGGCGCTCGAGAGGCTGCAGCCGGTGCCATGGGTGTTTTGGGTGAGGATTCGAGATTTCTCGAATCGGTGGACGATCGGAGCGCTCTCCGAGGATGCTTGACTCGGATCGGCCGCAGACCGCTCCACCAGGAGATCTACGATATCGGCATGGGCGTTCGGCGGCAGATGGCCACCCTTGATGAGTACGGCTTGCGCGCCCATGGTGATTAAATCCTGACCCGCTGTCTCCATGTCCGCGATTGTTTTGAGTGAGCGACCCAGCAGGTGTGCAGCCTCATCGAGATTCGGGGTGATTAGGCTGGCCAGGGGGAAGAGGCGCTCGACCAGTGCCTTGATGGCGCTGGGCTGAACAAGCACGTCGCCACTCGTAGCGATCATCACAGGGTCGAGCACCACGTGCTTGGGCCGGAAATGGGAGAGGCAGTCGGCCACCAAGTGAACGACCTCTCGGCTGTGGAGCATACCGATCTTCACCGCTGCCACCGGCAGATCCTCGAAGACGGATTCGATCTGACTCTTCAGTATGTCGAGACTCGCCGCCTCGATGGCCTGCACGCCTTGGGTGTTCTGCGCAGTCAAGGCGGTGATGGCACTGGACGCATAGCCACCCAATGCTGAGATGGTCTTGATGTCGGCCTGAATACCCGCGCCACCGCTTGAATCGGAGCCAGCAATGGTAAGGACAATGCGCGGATGAGCCAAAAAAGAAACCCCTTTCTGAAAAAAGGGGCTGGTTGAAGCTTCCCTACGCTGGTGTGAGCCAGATCAGGTTCAATGGGACTCTCTCAGCCCAACAAACGTGGGCACCCCCGCTTTTCTTCGAGTCTAGTCCGACCTAGGATTTGGGGCAAGTGCGTCCCTGCCAAAGAAAGTGATATTTTCTCGCCTTACTCATTTAGGAGGTCATCGTGCCCAACAACGTTCCGGCCCAGGCGGTCCGGGTGCTCAAGCAGTTTCGAGTGATTTTCAGGGCAGTTAAGGAGCATTACAGAAAAGTAGAGAAGGCCACTGGCCTGTCCGGGTCTCACATCTGGGCCCTGACCATTATTGAAGAGAATCCCGGCATCCGACCGGGCGAACTCACCGATCGGCTCGCAGTTCATCAGTCGACCGCCAGCAATCTGGTGAGAAATCTTGTGGCAGAGGGATTTGTGATTCGCGACCGCAGCATCGACGATGCCCGAGCCTTCGAGTTGTTGGCCACACCCAAGGCCAAGGACCTCTTGGCCAAGGTGCCCGGACCAAAGATTGGGGTTCTGGTGCAGGCACTGGCCGAGATGCCCATCGGCTCGATCCAGTCACTCGAGGGACATCTGGACCACCTGATTGCCAAGATGGGCCACACCGGAGAAATGCCCGCTACGGCACTGATGCCACTGGCTGATATGTAGGAAACCGGAGGGCCGAGGGCGCATTCGCAAGAAGCGCAGGCCAGCAATAAAAAAGCCCACCTTTCGGTGGGCTTTGACTTTGTGGATCTCTCTCCCCGGGCGGGCCCGAGGAGAGGGGAACCCAAGGGCCTTAGGCCATCTTCAAGTCGGGGTAACGCACGGCGGACACCATGTCCTGGACTTCGCGGCTGGGCGCTGGGGTGAGCAGGCTCAGGATGATGATGACCGCAAAACCAACGGGCATGCCGAAGAGACCCGCAGAGATGGGCTGAATATCCCACCAGAGATCAGGGGTCGTCGGGACGCTACGGGCGATCCCGTAGAAGACTTCGCGGAGCCAAGGCTGGGTAAGGGTCATGTAGTAGAACGTGATCGACGTTCCAACGACCATACCGACCGAGGCTGCGATGCCAGTCGTGCGCTTCCAGAAGATTCCCAGCACGAGCGCTGGGAAGAATCCTGCCGCTGCCAGAGAGAACGCTGCAGCCACCAAGAACAGGATGTCTGCTGGAGCCTGCTGTGCGACGAGGGCGGCCAGAACGGCCACGATCAAGAGCATCGTCTTCGAGAGCATGACGCGGCGCGAGACCGGGGCATTCGGGTCGATGGTCTTGTAGTAGACGTCGTGTGAGAGCGCGTTGGCCATGGTCAGTAGCAGACCGTCGGCGGTAGAGAGCGCCGCAGCCAAGCCACCCGCAGCCACCATGCCCGAGACCACGTAGGGCAATCCGGCGATCTCAGGCGTTGCAAGCACAACGATGTCTTGCCCAATCGTGATTTCAGCCAGCTGCACAATGCCGTCTTTGTTGACGTCGGTGATCGACAGCAGGGTTGCGTCTACAGCCGCCCAGTTCGCCACCCAGGCAGGCAGGGTTGCAAATGAACTGCCCACGATGTCGTTGTACATCACAAACTTCACAAGCACCGCCAATGCAGGCGCGGTGAAGTAAAGCAGGAAGATGAAGAACAACGACCAAGTCACCGAATTGCGCGCCTCACGCACGGAGGGCGTGGTGTAGAAGCGCATCAGGATATGAGGCAGTGCCGCAGTTCCAACCATGAGGCAGAGAATCAGCGCCAGGAAGTTCTTACGAGCTATGTCCTTGGCGGCCTCATCCTTGCCTGGGTACATGGCTGCGTGAGGACGCGGAGGAGCGGCGCGCGCGGCCACGCCGTTTTCCTAGGTCAAGGAAGCCGT
>DAIPXU010000035.1:0-8282 GCA_036783055.1 Burkholderiaceae bacterium
CCGGGCCACACTCTTGGCTGTCTGAGGCATAAGTTGCATGAGGCCCACGGCACCCTCCGGGGATCGAACCGCTTGCAGGAATCTCGATTCTTGGCGCATTAAACCCAGCACCCATGCTGTTTCAAGCAGCTCGGCTCGATTGGCCTTGTCGATTTCTGGGCGAAACAAGACGGGGTATCGAAGCTGCAGGTCGTGGTGGTCTTGTGTGCGAATGGCAGCGGCGATGGCGCGATCGGGCTGGCCGGCCTCGAGAGCGAGTTAGCTGGCCGCCAAGATGGCGGGTTCGGACAAGCCCGTAAGAAAGGCGTTCCACTCCAGGCTGGCCTCTGCCCGAAGGCCCAGGGCTGAGAGCTTGAGCCCTCGGTAGAGGCTCGGATGGTCGGCGATTTGCTCTCGGTATTGCCGGACTCGCTGGCGCATGCCGTCGTCCAGAGGCGGTGTTGTAAGAGGACGGCCCAGGGCCTCGGCCGCTAGGATTTGATAAAACCCCCAGCCCGGCGGAATTCCTGCCCAGATTTCTTTTGCCTTTCGAGTCTGGCCCGCCTGGGATGCCAGCCATCCCTGCCAATAGGCCCAGTGGTCTTGATTGCGAAGGCTTGGTGGCATGGCCCCAAGAATTTGTCGAAGATTGTCCCAATCTCCCATTCGGAGGCTGACCCTTGCGGCGGCCTCCTGGATGAGTGGTGGCTGGTGAGGAAGGGACGGCATTCCCCGCTGAACCATCGCTCCCGCCCTTGGGTCGGTTCGCATCCAGAGGCGGCTGCCAATATTGAATTCCAAGAAGGTGGCCTGCTCGACCGAGAGCTTGCTTCGCTCTTTTTGGAATCGAGTGGCGGCCTGCAGGCTGTTGCGACTCGAGAGGGAGAGAATCGAGAGCGTGGTCTTCTCGCTGGCACTGAATGCCCCCTGTCGTTTAAAGCTCGACCAGAGGCGCTCGGCCGCCGCCACCTCACCCAGGCTGGCCATGGCGCGCGCCTTGGTTCGCAGGTTTGATTCATCCAATGCACCCGACTGGGCCATTTCCTCCAACAACCCATGGCAGCCCCGCGCGATCTCGTTGCCATGGACGATCAAGAGCCGATCACTGACCGGCATGGCCGGATTCAATCGAGCAAAAGCACACTGCAGGCCTGCATGGGCAAGGTCTCTGGGGATTTGCTCGAGCACACTTCGGGTCTGGGGACCCCAGGGACCGGACTGTAGGGCCGCCACGCCCCAGTCGCGCTGAAGGGCTCGAACCAGGTGGTGGTCTTTGTGTTGCTGAGCGAACTGGGTGATGGCCAACCGTGCCTGATCCGAGAAGGGGTGACCGCTGACCACGAGCTGTTGACGCCAATACTCGGGCCAAATGCGCAATGGGTCGTTGGCCAAGGCCCGCTCGGCCTGCGCTATTGCGGCGAGGTTGCGGCTCTGGAAGGCACTCTTGGCCTGGATGACGGGGTGTTGGCCTGTTGTGTCGGCCTTGGGCTTGGCCAGAAGACCGCCCGACGTCACGGTGAGCCCACCCACAATCAGGGCCGCAATCAGCCCCTTATGCGAGACCTTGTGCAAGCCCTTGTGCGAGCGCGGCTGGCCTATGCCCCCCCAAAGACCAAGAGCGCTTGAAGCTTGAGAGGTTTTTGCTTGGGGGTATAGCATCGACCTACGATAACGCGAGCAGCTGTGTTTGACCATTCCGGATTGCCCACCTCGATGCAGATTCACCACAGTGACAAAAGAACCAAAAAGGATTGGCGCAAGGCCTTGTTGGATGCACGTGAGGCACGAAGTCCTCAGACGAGTGAGCTAGAAGATCGTCAGATTGCAAAGCATCTTGATGCTTGGGTCGAGGGATATCTTCTGAGCGCAGGCACGCAAAATGAACAGCCAGAGCTTCTTGTTTACTGGCCTTGGCGCGGTGAGCCTGATCTGCGCGAGCTCTGGCGAAGTTGGCTTTCGAGGGGCCTGCGTCTTCAGCCGCCGGTAGTTGGAAGACGCGGTGCGCCACTGGCTGCTCGTTATTGGAATCCCACTGGCAACCCCGACTCGGATTTCATTGAGGACGCGCTGGGGCTGCCCGTCCCCCGGCCAGATTCAAACCGAGCGGTTGCGGATGCTGCAGAGGTCCCTGGGGACGCCGAGGGTCCAGTGCGTACCCTGGGCACTCCAGCCGAACCCCCTCGGGCGCCGATATGGCTCATTCCCTGCGTGGGGGGCGCTGCGGGGGGCCACCGGATTGGTGCCGGAATGGGCTTCTATGACCGCACGCTGTCTGAGTGCCTCCAGAGGGGCCAGCCGCGCCCCTTACTGATCGGGATCTGTCGCAGTCAGGCGGTTATCTCCGAAGACCTCTCTGAACCCCACGACCTTCGCTTGGACGCATTAGTGACCGAGCATGGTCTGGCCCCGGTGCGCGATTCTGGAGGCGCTTGAACTACTGAATTTCTGACCCCGGTCGAGTCAGCCCCAAAGCATTGAGTATCGCCAGCGTGGGCTCCGCACGGTTCATTGTGTAGAAGTGGATGCCCGGAACCCCAGCCTGTGTGAGTTGGTCCACGAGGTCTGTCACCACCTCTTCGCCAAAGGCTCGAATCGAAGCAAGGTCATCGCCATACCCCGCCAGCCGCAGCCGAATCCAGCGCGGGATCTCCGCGCCACACGCATCAGAGAATCGAGCGAGCTGGCTGTAGTTGGTAATCGGCATGATGCCGGGGATTACAGGGACGTCCGCACCAAGTCGATGGGCCTCGTCCACAAATCGAAAGTAGGCGTCGCTATTGAAGAAGTACTGGGTGATGGCCCCAGTGGCCCCGGCCCTGACCTTTTCCACGAAGTGCCGCATGTCGTCATGCGCCGAGCGGGCCTGCGGATGCACCTCGGGATAGGCAGCTACTTCAATCTCGAATGCATCTCCGAGCGCCTCGCGCACGAACCGAACCAGATCCACCGCATGCGCAAAGGCGCCTGCATCCCCGTAGCCCGATGGCAGATCACCTCGCAGAGCAACGACGCGATGGATTCCCTGGGCTCGGTAACCATCGAGCAGTTCGTGCAACTCCTCGCGCGCCGCACCAATGCAAGACACGTGAGGGGCCACTGCCGGGAGCACCGCCTGGAGTGAGCGCACGGTCTGCAGGGTGCCTTCGCGGGTGGAACCACCGGCCCCGTAGGTCACCGACCCATACTGTAGTGAGAGTGATTCATTGAGCCGCCGTGCAGACTCGAGCAGGGCAGACAGCGCCTGCTCGGTCTTGGGCGGGAAGAACTCAAGACTGATGTTCACGATAGAAATCGCGAGGGATCAGTAGCGATAGGCCTCCGGCTTGTATGGGCCTTCAACCGGCACGCCAATGTAGCGGGCCTGCTCGGGTGAGAGTTCGGTGAGCATCGCGCCGAGTTTCTTCAACTGAAGCCGTGCGACTTTCTCATCGAGGTGCTTGGGCAGCACGTAGACCTTGCCCTTCTCGTAGTAATCCTTGTGGCTGAAGAGCTCGATCTGCGCAATCACTTGGTTGGCGAACGAGGAACTCATGACATAGCTTGGGTGACCCGTACCGCAGCCCAGATTGACCAAGCGGCCCTGTGCGAGAAGGATGATTCGCTTGCCGTCCGGGAAGATCACGTGGTCTACCTGTGGCTTGATCTCCTCCCACTTGCATTTTGAGAGCGCGGCGACATCGATCTCATTGTCGAAGTGACCAATGTTGCAGACGATGGCCTGGTCTTTCATTTTCGACATGTGAGCAAAGGTGATGACGTCTTTATTGCCAGTGGCGGTCACAAAGATGTCGGCCTTGTCGGCGGCGTAATCCATGGTCACGATTCGGTAGCCTTCCATTGCGGCTTGAAGCGCGCAGATGGGGTCCACCTCGGTGATCCAGACTTGGGCCGAGAGCGCACGCAGGGCCTGGGCCGAGCCCTTGCCCACATCGCCGTATCCGGCTACGACAGCAATCTTTCCCGCGATCATCACATCGGTGGCGCGCTTGATGCCGTCGACCAATGACTCACGGCAGCCGTAGAGGTTGTCGAACTTGCTCTTGGTTACAGAGTCGTTTACGTTGATCGCGCGGAAAGCCAAGGTCCCTTTGGCGCTCATCTCTTTAAGGCGGTGCACACCGGTGGTGGTCTCTTCGGTGACACCAATGACCGAGTCGAGGTGGCGCTGGTAGAAGCCGGGGTCCTTGGCCAGCTGAGCACGAATTGAGGCGAAGAGGCACGTCTCTTCCTCGCTGCCGGGCTTGTCGAGCACGGAGGGATTGCGGGCGGCCTCGGCACCGAGATGCAGGAGCAGCGTTGCGTCCCCGCCGTCGTCGAGAATCATGTTGGTGGTCTGGCCATTGGGCCAATCGAAAATGCGATGGGTGTAATCCCAGTACTCGGTGAGGGTTTCGCCCTTCTTCGCAAACACCGCAGTGCCATTGGCAGCAATTGCGGCTGCCGCATGGTCTTGGGTCGAGAAGATATTGCAGGACGCCCAACGCACCTCGGCTCCGAGCGCGGTGAGGGTCTCAATTAACACCGCGGTCTGAATGGTCATGTGTAGCGAACCGGTGATTCGGGCGCCCTTGAGAGGCTGCTTGGACTTGAACTCGTCGCGAATGGCCATGAGTCCGGGCATTTCGGTCTCGGCAATGCGAATCTCTTTCCTGCCCCAGTCGGCCAGGGAGAGATCTGCGACAACATAGTCGGTGAAGGGGGCTGCTTTTAATACGGCGCTCATCTCGCGCTCCTTTTAGATTGAAGGTTCGCGAGCGCCGTTGCAAAAGCCTGCGAGGCAGGCCACCCAAGCCTGGGAGGGAAACCCTCTCGCACAGCTCCTAGAGTGAGAGGTGATTGTGTACGTTACAGGCCGATTGGTCAAGGGCGCCCCAGGCGGTGGACGAGCGGCATGCATGCTCGGCGAGCGAGGGGCAGAAGCCGGGGAGCGCCCGACGTGGATCGGCCCCGAACTTCGCGAAGCGCGAGAGGGGACGGCCACGACGTGCGCTAGACCGGCGCGGCCTGGCTGATTAGAGGCAACGCGCCCGAAGTGCCTCGGCCCGGTCCGTGGCCTCCCAGGTGAACTCGGGCTCCTCGCGACCAAAGTGCCCATAGGCGGCGGTCTTGCGATAAATTGGCCGCAACAAATCGAGCATCTGCACGATGCCCTTTGGTCGCAGATCGAAGACATCGCGAACCGCCTGGGCAATGCGCTCGTCAGGAACCACGCCCGTGCCCTCGGTGCTCACCATGATGGAGGTGGGCTGTGCCACGCCAATGGCGTAGCTGATTTGAATCAGTGCCTTCTTGGCCAAGCCCGCTGCAACGATATTTTTCGCCACATAGCGACCTGCATAGGCTGCGGAGCGGTCGACCTTTGAGGGGTCCTTGCCCGAGAAGGCGCCGCCGCCGTGGGGAGCAGAACCGCCGTAGGAGTCCACAATAATTTTGCGGCCGGTCAAGCCACAGTCCCCCTGCGGACCACCCACCACGAAGCGGCCAGTGGGGTTCACTAAAAACTTCACGTCGCCTTTGACGAGGTCTTTGGGCAGCACCGGCTTAATAACCTCCTCAATCACCGCCTCGCGAAGTTTTTCAAGGGCAATGTCTGGGGCATGTTGGGTGGAGAGCACCACCGTGTCGATTCGCTCGGGCCGGCCGTTGAGATAGCGAAGGGTGACTTGGGATTTCGCATCGGGCCGAAGCCATGGGAGCCTGCCATCTCGGCGCAAGAGCGACTGGCGCTCGACAAGGCGGTGGGCGAGGTGGATGGCCGCTGGCATCAGCGAGGGTGTCTCATCACAGGCGTAGCCAAACATCAGGCCTTGGTCACCCGCACCTTGGTCTAGGTTGTTGTCGTGGGCGCGGTCCACGCCCTGGGCGATATCTGGGCTCTGCTTGTCATATGCCACGAGCACTGCGCAGCCCTTGTAATCGATCCCGTATTCCGTGTTGTCGTAACCAATCGACTTGATCGTGTCCCGGGCCACTTGGATGTAGTCCACATTGGCACGCGTGGTGATCTCGCCGGCCAGCACAACAAGACCGGTGTTGCAGAGGGTCTCTGCAGCCACGCGCGACTGGGGATCCTGCGCAAAGATTGCGTCTAGGATGGCGTCTGAGATTTGGTCGGAGACCTTGTCGGGGTGGCCTTCGGAGACCGACTCGGATGTGAAAAGAAACTCGGCGGACATGTAGCGCTCCAATTAATTGTTTGGCCTTGCGGCCGCTAATCGCGCTACGGATTTCACATCCAAAACGCTTTAGCGGTATTTGATGAAACAATCGCCCCGCAAGTTGTCGATTAAATCGGCGATCCGCAAACTATAGCCCCGATGGCCAGACTATTCAAACTCTTTGCCCTACTCCCACTCGGCGCATTGCGCGGCATGGGAAGTCTGCTGGGGCTGGCGGTATTGGCCTTCTCGAGCAGGACCCGGCGCATGGTTGCCGCAAACATCGCCCAAGCCCAGAAGGGCGCAATTCGTCGAGGGCTTGAACTGCCGTCGAACTTGGGCTGGCATGCGGCCTTGCGATCGGGTTGGTTGGTCACAGAGCTGCCTGCAATTTGGTGTCGACCCGATCGCTGGAAGGACCTGATGATCGATGGTGGTGATCAGATGAACGAGTTGCTCGCTCGCCGGAAGGGGCTGATCGTTCTGACCCCGCACCTGGGCGCCTTTGAGTTGGCCCCTCGACTCATCGCCCGCCACCATCCGCTGTCAATCATGTACCGACCCGCTCGCCATGCATCGATGGAGGTCTTGCTGCAGGCGTTTCGTCCCTCGACAAAGATTCAGATGGTTCCTGCTCGGGCCTCGGGCATTCGACATTTTCTGAGAACCCTCAAATCGGGTGGTGTTGTGGGCCTGCTTCCCGACCAGGTGCCTGTGGCTGGCGAGGGTGGCTGGGCCCCTTTTTTTGATGCCCCGGCCTACACGATGACACTTCCATTGCGCCTTGCTCAGAAGACCGGGGCGCCTTTGGCCTGGGTTGTGGTGCGTCGCGTCCCATCGGGTTGGGCGATGTCAGTGAGGCAGTGGACTCTGCCTTTTGAGTTAGACGCGCTGCAGTCCCCGGAGGATTGGGCCATGGCAGCGCAATGCATGAACCAGGACATTGAGCAACTGATCTTGAGCGCTCCCGAGGACTACCTCTGGACCTACAACCGCTATCGGCAACCGAGATCCGAGTTGGTCGAGCCCGCCGAGGCCACCGTCGCAGAATGAAGAAAACCATCGAGTGGCTCACCGGCGGCGGGCTTCGGATTGCACTGATCTTGCTCTCTGGCCTTTCTCGGCTCTCCCCCTTTAATCGAATGGCGCTCTCGCGCTGGGTCGGGCACATTCTTTGGGTCCTCGCTCGTCGCAGACGATCGATCGCCACCACCAATCTGGGGCTCTGCTTTCCGACCTGGGATCGAAACCAGATTGACGCGGTGGCGCGTACGCATTTTGTCTTTTACGCAAGGGCTTTCCTCGATCGTTTCGTGGTCTGGCGGGCCAACGAGACGCAATGCCGAGCGCTTGTTGCTTTGGAGGGCCTCGAGAACTTAAGGCCCGCGGATGGCCGCCCCGTGATTGTTTTGGCGCCTCATTTTCTTGGCCTGGATGCAGGCGGCGTAAGGATTCAACTCGAAACCCAGATTGTCTCCATGTACTCGCGGCAGGGGAATCCGTTTCTCGATGAACTGGCGCTGGCGGGTCGAAATCGCTTTAACGCGCCCATCTTGATTCGTCGAAGCGAGGGAATTATTCGCCTGGCCAAACTGGTGAAAAGAGGCATTCCGGCCTATTTCCTGCCCGACATGGATTTGGGCTCTCGAGATGCGGTCTTCGCGGATTTCATGGGCCAGAAGGCGGCCACTGTAACGAGCCTGGTTCGGCTCGCCCAACTCACGCAGGCCACGGTGGTCCCGATGGTCACATGGATGGAGGAGACGGGTTATCGCGCAAGGCTCTACCACGAGAGGAGGCATCCGAAGGATGAGGACTTGTTGCTCGGGGTTCAACGCATGAATGATTTCATTGCCGAGCGCGTTCGCGAGGCCCCCGAGCAGTACCTCTGGACCCATCGGCGCTTCAAGACCCGCCCGCCCGGCGAACCCTCCGTTTACCAATAGATAATTCGGTCATGCGCGGTCCTTTTACCAAGATGCACGGCGCCGGCAATGACTTTGTCGTGATTGCCGCGCGCGAGTCCTTTGCGGCCGATTTCTGGTCAGTGGATCGGATTCGGCACCTTGCCAGCCGGCGCTTGGGCGTGGGTGCCGACCTGGTCTTGCTAGGTGAAAGGCCAAGGCCACTCGACGGGGTCAAAGC
>DAIPXU010000035.1:8292-10859 GCA_036783055.1 Burkholderiaceae bacterium
GGCCCAGTTTCTCTATCGAATCTTCAATGCCGATGGCCACGAGGTTGAACAGTGAGGAAATGGTGCAAGGTGTTTTGCGCGATTCGTTCTTGATCGGGGGCTCGCCCAGGGGCCGGGCATTCGAGTTCAGACCCGAGCGGGGCTTATCGAGCCAGTGCGCCTGGCCAATAACAACATTCGCGTGGACATGGGAAGGCCCCGTCTCGATGCGGCGGACTTGCCGTTTGAGACCCAGGGGCTTGCCAGCCGTCGGGTCCATGCCATTACGCTCTATGAACTCGATGTGTCCTCTTCTGGCGAGTTGGCTTGGGTTGCGCCGGTCTCCATGGGCAACCCCCACCTTGTGCAATGGCTCGAGGTTGCGCCGACTGACAAGTTGATTGAAGACCAAGGCCTCTGGCTGCAGTCGCACAGAAGGCTTCCCCAGCGAGTCAATGCTGGCTTTGCTCGAATTGAGAATCAGAGTGCGATTGCGCTTCGCGTCTTCGAGCGTGGTGCGGGCGAGACCCTCTCTTGCGGCACGGGCGCCTGCTCTGCTGCGGGTGCGGGTATCGCCCAGGGTCTATTGAATTCTTCGGTGCCTGTCTCGGTTGCGACACGGGGCGGTGTGCTTCAGATAGAGTGGTCGGGCAGTTTGCACGATTCTGTTTTTCTCGCCGGCCCGGCCGAGACGGTCTTTGAAGGAGTGATTGAGCTATGACGGCAGGTCGAACCAAGAAGTCTTCATCCACAACCGCAGCCGCATCGACACCACCGGTCTTGGATGACCAAATGCTCCTGCGGGCGTTGAGGGAGCGGCCTGACTTTTTGGAGCGTTACCCCGAATTGCTTGTCGACTTGAGTCTTCCGCATGCGCCGTCTGCTGGAGCAGTTTCCCTGGTGGAGCGCCAGGTGGTGGTTCTCAAGGAGAAGGTGCGCGGGCTGGAGCAGAAGATTGCGGGAATGGTCAACCACGCCCAAGAGAATCGTGTCATTGAGGCGCGACTCATGGTCTGGCTTCGTGACCTCCTTATGAAGCCCACCCTTCAGGCCCGCGCGGATGACATGGTCGCTGCTCTGCGCAAGGCTTTTGAGCTTCCCGCAGTGGGTCTGGCGGTATGGAGCGCAAGGGCCAGCGGCAATTGGCGGCAGCCTGCCGGCGAGGAGCTCTCGAAGATTGCCGATGAACTCGTTCGCCCCATCTGCCTGCCTGCCAGTGCGCACCAAGCCCGGGCCGCCCTTGGTCTGGTGAGTGAGAATTGCGAAGGGGGCTCAACCGCCATTCTTCCGCTGCGCTCTGGAATGTCTCCGAAGTCGCTGGGATTATTGGTCATTGCCTCACCCGACCCGGGCCGATTCTCCTCGGAGCACGGCACAGACTTTTTGGAGCGCATCGCCGAGCTCGCCAGTGCGGCCCTTCAGCCTCTGGCCAATCTCGAGAATGAGGGCAAGAGCCCCTGAGCGATCCGGCCGACGCGAGCCCATCGGTGCTGGCATCGAATACGGCACTGGTCTCTGATTTTCTCTCTGAGCTTGAGCGCCAGCACTACTCGTTGCAGACACTCTCCGCCTATCGACGAGACCTCGCAGTCCTCGTTGAACTCTCCAAAAACCAACCCCTGGAAGGGCTCTCGGCCCACTCGCTGCGCGCAGCTCTCGCTTCTTGCGCGCAGCGAGGCCTCTCAGCGCGCTACATCCGAAGAAGGCTCTCTGCATGGCGTGGCTTCTATCAGTGGCGGCTCCACTCCCAAGGAATTGCGCAAGACCCCACCCAGGGATTGCGGGCTCCTCGGGCCTCGCGTCCCTTGCCAAAGGCCCTGTCGGTTGACCAGGCCATTGGCTTTGTCAGTCAGTCGGCCGATCAGAGCGAGCAGAGCGCGCTGCTCGAGGCACGTGATCTGGCCATGCTTGAGCTTTTGTATAGCTCGGGGCTGCGGCTCTCTGAAATGCTTGGGCTGAATCTCGCGCCCTCACGCGGGGGCCTGCATGGCTGGTTGGATCTTGAGAATGCAGAGGTCACTGTGGTGGGCAAGGGGGGCAAGACTCGCACCGTCCCATTGGGGCAGCCCGCCTCCCGGGCCATTCAGAGCTGGCTTTTGCATCGTGAGTCCTTGAACCCGACGCAAGAGGCCTGCAGCCCATCGGATGCTGCTGTTTTTGTTAATCAGCGTGGAGAGCGACTCTCGCCGCGAACGGTTCAGCGCCGCTTTGCACAGAGGGCCCGTGAGCTTGGTCTCGGCCAGACGGTTCATCCGCATATGCTGAGGCACTCGTTTGCCAGCCAGCTACTGCAGTCGAGCGGAGACCTGCGGGCCGTTCAAGAGTAGTAGTGACACGCTCAAATCTCTACCACCCAGATCTACACCCATCTCGATTTCGCACAACTGGCCAAGGTCTACGACGCCGCCCATCCCAGGGCCCGCCGCAATAGCGAGGCAAAATAGAGGGATGACTCCCGCAACCATACTCACCGGCTTCTTGGGTGCCGGTAAAACAACCCTGCTCACGCGCATCCTGCAAGAAGACAACGGCCAGCGAATCGCTGTGCTCGAGAATGAGTTCGGCGAAGAGGGCTTCGACAACGACCT
>DAIPXU010000036.1:0-585 GCA_036783055.1 Burkholderiaceae bacterium
GAGCGGCATGGCGGCCGCATTGACTACCGCCGCAGCGATTCGGAATCGATCTTCATCCTGTCCTTTCCCCTATTGCCTAAAGGTACATAGCGAAATATGGTTTTTGGCTTGATCATTGCTGGATGTCTGGACAATCCGTGAAGAAGGAAACCTTGTTGGAACTCAGCGTCCGGCTTCAGTCACTCAGAGAGCGCGCAGGCCTCACCCAACAACAGGCCGCACTCGGAATGGTCTGGCCCGTGTCGCGCGTCGATCGTCTTGAGCGCGGCACATTGCTCCCCAGCGATACGGAACAGGTCTTCTCTGCCGATGCAGAATCGTATGAATCGTATTTAAACAAGAAAGTCGGCCGTCCTGTTCACATCCCCAATTTCCTGCGAGAGAACCCCCCGCCGAGTAAGTAGGCTTCGCATGAAAGCCATCGCCTCGGCCTCAATGGTTCTGCTTTTAACGAGCACTGCCGGTTGTGACCAGGTCAGCGCGCGGCTGAAGGCAAGCTTTGGTGATGGAAAACCAAAGCCCGAACTCCTCGAGCCCGGGCGCCGCGAGGGGAGCGCCCCGCGCACGGCCCCCACGCATAAGAAC
>DAIPXU010000036.1:595-10856 GCA_036783055.1 Burkholderiaceae bacterium
CCCGAACTCCTCTCCCCCGACCGCAGCAAGGGCGACCCCCCAATCCAATCCACCACCATTCAGCCCCCGCCTGTCGCCGGCAACTCGGGTGCTGCTGCCCCTCCCAGCGAACCACCGAAGGAGGAGCGCATTGGCACTGCGGCACTGCGCAAGCAGGAACCAAAGCCCGATCACGAGGTCATTCGCTCTCGCTAGGGATCGGCGCGCGAGCCACAGATTCATGGCGCATCACGGCCTCGGAACGCGTTATGGATTCGAGGCCCTCGCCTGGTTCAGGGCTCAGAAGGAAGCGGTCGGCCCTCGATATGCGAATGGACAACTGGGTCTCGGACTTCGGGAAGAACTCGGTGACGAGATCGGAGAAGATCCGTTTGAAGGCTTCGGCATCGATCGATTCAAAGACCCCCTGCGGAATCTCCAGTCGCCAGCGACAGGCCGACCACTCGGGCCTTGACCAAGGAAGGCGGCGCATGGCCAAGACCAGTGCAAGCAGCTGCTGAGAAGGCACATCGCTCTCATTGAACCAATACTCAAAGGTCTGCGGCTTCATCGCTTCTCGGGCAAAGGCTGCCCCTCCTCTCTTACAAGGCGATCGATCACCAGAAGTGCAAGTCGACTCGCCAGATGTCCTGAAGCAGGGGCGTTGATCGCGCGCTCATCGGGCTGAACGATGACACCCACGCTCCACAGACCCGTCTTTGCGGGCGGCGTCTCGGGCGCCGGGTAAGCGAGTTCAGTGCGGATTCGGCTCGGGTCCCAAGCGCCCGCAAAGGTGGTGGTCCCGGTGAAGGTCTTGTCGGCACGGCCGACAGTTCCCGTCTTCCCCCAGACCGAGCAGCCCGCCTTGCACTTGTCTGCCCATACCACCTGGAGTGCGGGGTAAGCCGTGCCACTGCCTTGCCAGCCCGGTTCAGCGGGTTGCATCACCTTGGCCATTCCCAGCCAGACCGATTGGGCCTGAGACTCGCGAGGCACAGGCGCCACGCGCGAGCGACTCGCAATGGGCGAGGTCGTCAGAGGTGCCTGCCCACCGGTCGCGTCGGTCATCGAATCGGTTCGGCGGACCAGCCAGGGCATCGGCGCGCTCTTGCCGGAGGCCAGGCTGCCCACTTGGCCCGCAAGGTGGGCAAGTCCGAGTGCACTCACCCTTGCATCGCCCGCACCAATGACCGATTGCACCGCATACGAGGTGCGAAGGTAGATTCGATCGGCTGGCGGAGGGGGGGGCTTGGCGCGACCCGCACGGATCGCCTCGTAATCGTCCCAGCCCATGAATGCATCGCCCGCTTTGGCGTTGCCCTTGGCAGAAGACTTCGCATCCCGCAAGGCAAAGGGTTCGACCGGTCGAAAACTCCCCATAAAGCCTGGTAGATCGAGCCGGATGGTCCCCAGATTGACTCGTCCGCAACGACCCGAGGGGCACTCCTGGTTAAAGCCAAGCGCCGTTGCAATCGACTCACTCTCACTCGGCACGCCACACTGGCGAAATGTGGGATCACCCACTGTGGCCTTGGTGCGATTTCCCGCACGGTGAGGACGACGATCACAGAGCATGCTGCGCTCCCACCACTCATTGCGTTTGGTCACCGAGTCGTCGAGCTGTCCGGATGTCTTGATCTGCAGTGCGAGATCGCGTCGCACCGATGGATCGCCAAAGCCGACTGAGCCGGCCGAGCCAGCTGCGCCAAGGGCCATGCTGACAAATAGTTTCGCGGTGGAAGCAGGCGGGGCTTGCGCCAAAAGCGCTGCGCCGGGCTCACTGCCCTCGATGCCAGACTGCTCACATAGGCGCCCTTGGCAATGCAGACCCAGAATGGCGCCGCTGGCCGAATGCATGATCACCACCGCGTAGTGCTGCAGGCGGCTGGCCAGTGCCGCCTCCGCCTGCGTGCAGTGCGCGAGCTGCGGGTTCACGAAACAACTCTGCAGCGCTTCGAGACGGCCTTGCACCTGGCCGTCCACACTCAAGGCGAGCGACACAGGCGCCTGCGCACGGCCATCGACCGACTCGGCTGCAAGCGCACGTCGGTAGACCCACCGTCCGAGTGCCTGGGTCGACTCGGGGAGCCGGTGTGCGAGGCCCTCGGCGCGGCATCGGCCGCGAGACCCCGCCAGTGCCAATAGACTGCCCTGCGCATCGCTGGCCATAAGACAAGGCGGCAAGGCCTCCCAAGAGACGCGTTCGGTGGAGGCCGCCTCAATCCAGGCACTTCGACGCGAGGCCGAGGCCTCCTGTAGAAGACCGGATTGGCGCGAGACCCAATCGGCATGCTCTAAGAACGCGCGACAAGACAACGCGCCTGACAAGCTGCGATTGGCCGATGCCCAGGCCCCCCCGAGCGACTCGACACTCATTGACAGGCGGCCGCCCACAATTTGGAGTGGCCTCTCGGGGCAGGTCTCGAGTGAGGGGGTCTCTTTTGTTGGCGAGATCAAGGCATTGGCGACCGCCACTCTTTCACCCACGGAACGCTGCGGAACAAAGCCATTGACCGATTCGAATGCCGCACCAGCCACTCGATCGCGCTGCAGCCAGACAATTGCAGCCAGGGCCACCACCGCAAGCACCAAAAAGCCGAGCATGCTGCGGGTGAGCCGAGCAGTGAAACTGGTGCGAAGGCCACTCATCCCATCAGGCCCCTCATGGGCGATCTCGCGAGAGGCGCTGGGCCGATGCCAGCAAGGCCAAGGCCAGGACCACCGATAGACTCGAAGAGACACCAAGGCTCAGCAGGGGCAACCCGAGTCCGGTCAGTGGCAGCAGCCGCAGACTGCCAAACACTGTGAGACTCGACTGGGCAAGGGCCGCCAAGAAAAGAAAGAAAGCCGAGGCATAGAGCGCCCGAAGCCCATGGTTGGAGCGGGCCACACCGCGGATGCAGATCCACATCAAGATCAGATACGCCAAAGCCAGCACGACAAAGACGATCGCCGAAGCCACTGGACCGAGTGCCCCCTGCAAGAGAACAGGCATGTAGTCACTCAGAGACTGCAATGGCAGGCAAGCACCCTCGAAACTGCACCACTGAATGGTTCCGAGTCCGTAGCCATCGGGCCGCGCCGCCTGCTCAAACTTAAGAAGCCGTGCAAAGTCACTGACGGCCGCAGACATCGGCGAGAGCATGAGATCAACGCGGGCAGCCACCTTATCGGTCTGCAGCGCAAGCAAAGCCAATAGTCCCCCGAGAAGAATGGCAGCACCACCGACTGCGGGGCCAAACAAGAGGCTCATCAGGGCCCAGAAGACTGCGGCACTCACCAGGGTGCCCCCGAGGTCTTGGAAGACCACTGCGGCCGCACCCAGGGCTAGGATCGCAAACAAAGAGAAAATGCCAAGTGTCCTGCTGAGTTCGCGGCGAATCAGCTGCGGAGCGCAGAGGCGCGCAGGCATCGATGGTTTGAATGTATGCGCACCCACGTTGGCATTGGAGGTGGCGGTAGCGGTAGCCCTAGCGGTGGCCGTATCGGTGGCATTGGCATTGGAGGAGTTGGCCCTGGACCCGAACTGCGATTTAAAAATCTCCCACGGATTCCATAGACCGCGCACCAACTGCCGGGCCGAGTCGGCCACTCGGGCATGCGATGCAAGTGCCAGGCCCGCAAGGCCTGCCATCCATATCTTGAGCGTCTCTGAGCCAGCGGCCGGGCTAAAGCCATAGGCCATGACTGTCAGCAGCGCACCAAGCAAGGCAACCCAGTTGAGATGAGCACCCCCCCAGTTCGCCAGTGCCAGCAGTCGTCGACAAAAGAGCAAGACCAAGAGCCCTACCGCCACCGCCAGCGTCAGCGCAAGAACCTGCCGCGAGAGTGCGTACAAGAAGGGGTTGAGGCCAAAGCCTGCAGCGCCTTCGCCAT
Organism: Burkholderiaceae bacterium; assembly: GCA_036783055.1. Taxonomy (GTDB): domain Bacteria; phylum Pseudomonadota; class Gammaproteobacteria; order Burkholderiales; family Burkholderiaceae_A; genus Hahnella. Next base: position 4,451 of record DAIPXU010000036.1, read on the forward strand.
AACGAAGGCTTGCATCCCCAATGACCCCAAGGCCCAGGCCAAGGCCGGCAGCCAGCAAACCACCCATGGCAAGCGCGGCCGGGCCCGCATATAGAAAGCCAAAGAAAAGAACAGCCGCAGTGAGCAGACCAAAGCCCAGGGGCAGCCACTTCAAGACCATCTGGTGGAGCTTCACGCGCTCGAGCAGACGCGTGCGGTCATCGATGAGTCGGGCCAGGTCCCACCGAACAATGGCGAAGCTGCCCGAGAGCGCGTTGTAACGAAGCCCCTCGGCCAAGAGCGCAGCGTTAAAAAGCTTTGCGTAGGGTTGGTCCGCTGCCGATGCATCTCGCGCAGAGGCCACACCGCGTGGGTCGGTGACCGCGCTCGCATCGCGCACAAGCTCCTCGATGCGGCCAATTCGTTGATTGACTGTGGCCAGAAGCCAGGCCGCACGCGGGTCTCCCTTGAGTGCGGCATCCAGTCTGTCTCTCAATGCATACCAAGGCACCAGTCTGGCCTGCATGGCGATCAACCAGTTGGAATCGAGCGCCACCGGCTGCCCACCGCGCGGCAACAGACAGTCGACCTCTGCATAGGGGCGCTTTGCCGACTGCTCGCAGAGGGCGAGCGCCAATGAATCCTTTAGGCCAAATGGCTGCTGAGGAATGCCATTGCTATGGGCCAAGAGAACCAACTCACGTGCGGCCCGATCGGCTGGCAGGGCTCGATCGAGGCTCCAGCCCGCCAAGGCGCCCAGAAGAAGGGCCACAACGGCAATCGCGAGGTGAGACCCAAGTTTCCAATTCGAGCGCATTCGTATAGATTGCCAGAGTCATGCTATTCGATCTTCTCTCACGCTTTCGATCCGCCGGCCCCGACCGGACATCACCGCGCGCGCAGCCCTCCTCCGATGAAGGCCACTGGGCCGATGCCATTGGTCTGGAGCTCAAAGGATTGATTGCACAGGCGGTGGTGGCCGAGCTCGAATCCCGCGAGAAGAAGTACCTTCAGAGCATTCTTGCCAAGAGCCAGTTCATGCTCGAATCGCTTGTGGTCATTCCCCTGGACCAAGAGGCCTCGACCAACTTCGAGAGCTTCTTGGCAGTTCACTCCGAGGTCGACCCCGCGTTCAAGACCCAATTCTTTCGATCACTCATGGAGTCGCAGTACCGCTCTGCCCGCGGCTCACTGGTGGTGGTCTCGCCTGACTTTCAGCCCACTGTGCAGTTCTTAAGCCAGAGCCTTGAGCAGCCCAGTGAGGATGAGCTCTATCGGGTATCGCTGCGAGGTCGGCGCCTGCACTTCGAGGTTCGGGTGGGGCTCAAAGGCCCCGTGGCCAAAGCAAACATGCCCGCTGCTAGCAATGCAGCCGCAGGATCGGGCCCGCTGCAGGGAGGTGCCTCTGCTGTTGCTGGAGCGGGCGATTTCTCTTCATCGACTGCAAGTGGCGCCGAGCGCGCTGGGGTTGGCGAGAGCCTTTTGCTTCGGATCTGGGATGGCCTGGGCGAGCGAATGGTCGAGGTCTCCACACCCTGCCTGATTGGCCGAGACGCCCCGAACGCCAAAGACTTGGGCGGCATGTCTTTTGTCTCTCTGCAGGGGCAGTATGTCTCCCGCCGCCACCTGGTCATTGTCAATGTCTTGGAAGACACGTATTTCTTTGTCCACGATGCGGCGAGCCTCTCGTGCCTGTCATCGGGCGGACAGTAGCTGCTACCATACAAAGTCTACAGCATGCCGCGGCATTCTGAGATGAAGCTTCTCTTTGGTGCGACCACCGAGAATCGTCAGCAGGCCTTCGATACCAGCACCGCCGATCAATTCCCCATTGTGGAGATTCGTCGCAAGGGGGCCTCCGGGCCATCCATCACCGAGGCCACGCCGCGCCCACGAGCCAGCAAGTGAGGCGTATTCAGTTTCGCTGTGCAGCGGCGGTGAACCTCTGCAGTGGGCAGGCACTGGGCTTTGATGCAGCAGCCTTCCACGACCGCTTGCCTCTTGCAGTGCTCAGCGATGGCGCCAACGGAACCCCCCACGGCGGAGCGATTGCATCGGCACTCTGCGATCGGCTCATTGAGCAGGCTTGCTCCGACACCATGCTGGGCCCAAATGACTTTCAAAAGCTAAGTAATCAATTGGAGTCGCAGTGGCCAGACTCCGGTGCAACACTGCTGCTCTTTCAAGCGAATGAGTCAGCCTTGGATCTCTATGGTGTGGGCGACAGCTATGCCGAGCTCTTTCAATGGCGGGCCAAAGACTGGCAGTCTGCGCACGGCCTCGCGCGCCAGGTCGATGGAGAAGACCATCCCACCCAACTCATTGGTGCCGATGTTCCCATCTCGCCCGAGCACCACCGCATATCGGTCGGCCCCGCCTCCAGCCGATGGGCTGCATTTTTAATGAGCGATGGCGCGGGGGGGTTTCTCTCCACTGCAGCCCTGCGCGAGCAGCTCATTGCAATTGGCGATGAGCCCCCCAGTGAGCATGACCTGCTCTTTTGTGCCGAGCCCCTGGCGCAGCCAGCCATTTCAAGGGGCAGCGAGGACGACCCCTCGGTGCTGATCGCCTGGATTGATTTCAAGGCGGCCAAACAATGATGGGCCCATTGGGATGATGGACCAGTCATTCACCAAGACATTCGAGGACGAGTACAACCTCGCTCGCGAGCTCGCCCTTCTCAATGACTTGGGTCAGCGTGCAGCATCCGTTCCCCGAGTGCTTGCGAGCGACCATCGGGCACTCACCATCACCATGGAGCATCGCGGCCAGAGCCTTGCGCAGTGGACGCATGAACTGCCCGATGACCAGGTAATCGTCTGCTTGGGCGCAGCCATCGCGGGGTTTGATCGAGTGGCCCGCATGGGGGTCTTTCATGTGGACGTGGCCGCACGCAATGTTCTGCTCGAGTCGGCCAGTGCACCCAAGGCGCAGATCATCGATTTCGCAGCCGCACTCTGCAGCCGATTCCCTCTGCAAAAGCCGCTCTGGTTGCGTGTCAATCCGAGCCTTCATCACCCTGCCCTGGCGCAGGCCATCGAAGATGACTGGGGGCAGTTTTTCAAAGCGATTGGGCGGCCTGGGCCAGGAAGCTTTATCGAGGACTTCGATATTCCCTGGGAGCAATACAGCCAGTATTGGCCTGCCACGCTCGCGGTCAATGGCATCAATCATCTGCATGCAGTGCTCGCCTATGGGCTGGCCGGTCTGGTGCGGGAGGTCGCCCGCAGTCTCGCCACTGACGGCCGTGAACGCCTCGAGGCTGTCGCGCAGGAGTTGGCCGACTGCCAGACCAATGCAGATGCACAACGGACCATTGGTGCGGCGATTCGCGCGTTGAGCAGCGACAACGCCACGCCCATGCCCAGGGCGCAGCGTGGAGGAGCCTTACCCGCTGCCGAGCCAGCGAAGACCGATAGCGCAACAGACGAAAGGCGCAGCAGGTGGGCGAAGAAGGTCGAGTCCGAAGAGACCCAACGCGGCATTGTTATCGATGAGTTGCCTTGGCTGACTCGGGCCCTGCTCGCAGCCCTGCCCCTGCTCGGGCTCTGGCTCACCGATTATGTCTACCAGAGTCAAGCTGCCGTGCTTGGCAACAACGCTTTCTATAGCGCGCTGGTCTGTGTGCCCATCGTGGTGTTGCTGCTTGTGAGCCTCACGCAGTCCAGAGGGCTCAACCTGCAGCGCGTGAGCATGCTGGTGCTCGGCTTCTTGCAGTTTGTGCTCGCCCAAGACCTCTGGCCCCAGGCCGGTGCCATTTGGTCGGCCTTAACACTTGTTCCCGGTGTGATCGGCATTGTGGGCGTGATTGCACCGCGCAGGCGACCCGTCGATTGAGCATGGCCGATTTCGGATTCTTAGAGATTCTTGGCAGTCCGCAGTGGCTGTTGCCGCTTGCAGGACTCATGGGCCTTGTTACTGGCCTCCTGCTGCAGAGGGGCCGCTGGTTCGACTGCACGAAGCCCATCTCGACGCGGTATCCAATCATTGAGATGACCACTGCCATGGCCTTCATTGCCGTGGCCTGGCGTTTTGGATTCAGCATGCAACTCGCGCTGGCGCTGGTCTTCGCGGGCTTTCTAATTGCCTTGAGTGCGATCGATATCGATCACTACATCCTGCCCGATCAACTCACACTCTCGCTGGTCTGGATTGGCCTGCTCGTCAACACAATTGGGCTATTTGTATCAGTTGAGTCGGCCGTCTGGGGTGCAGCACTGGGCTATGCAAGCCTCTGGCTGATTCACCATGTCTTTCTCTGGATTCGCAAGAAAGAGGGCCTGGGCTATGGTGACTTCAAACTCCTTGCGGCCATTGGTGCCTGGCTGGGCATCGAGGCCCTGCCCTGGGTTCTATTTGGTGCCGCGAGCGCCGGTGCAATAGTGGGTATTTCGGCCATTCTGTTCTTCAAACGCGATCGAGATGCGCCGCTCCCTTTCGGGCCATTTCTATCGGCTGCTGGGTTTGGCGCATTACTTATAGACTTCTAATTGGGTCAGAGTGAGGCACCAGCGGCTCTTAAGGCGTTGAACATATCCAACTGAAGTGACAGGAGTTCCAAGGCATGCCGCGTTTCGCCGGTTTGCGCGAGCATGAGTTCGCGCAACTCTCTGGCGGAATGCTCAAGGCAGTGGCAGTCGGAAATTGCTCTGGCCGACAGAGTTCTTGTCCCACCAGAGAGGGCCGCCTGTTCACCAAAAGTCTGGCCCTCTGTGATTCGGCCGATCACCACGGATGTATCCGGGTCATAAATCTCAACCACTCCGTCAACGAGAACAAAGAAGTGGCTGGCCATCTCCCTCTCGCTGAAAATCTCCTGCCCAGCTTTGAATACAACTTCTCTCAACAACAATCTCCCAATAGAAATGAGCGGTGGACAACGCTAGGAGCGCCCCCCGAGAGCACGGTCATGGAGAATTCGTTCCATGGCAAGGCGGGCAACGCCCTGAAGAACCTTTCCGGAGTGTCCGAGCCCTCTCTCGAGGTCTACGATTGAAATCTCCGCAACCTCCAAACCCGTTACGGCAGATACCTCAAACAGGATGGGAGTCTGTGCGAGCCCTTCAGCCAAACCAAGCACTGCACCGGGCCCAACCATCTGAGGATTCGGTTTGCAATCGATACGGACGACACCCTTGAGAAGAAGGAACGCATGCAATGGGATGTCCTGGGCTTTGAAGAGAACCTTGCCCAACTCGATGCCTTGAGAGCGATCCAAAAAGGCTTTCACCAGATCGTTGAACTTGATCTGAGTGCTCGATGCGGCGGCCGATTGGTCAACCAACGACGCGCGCTGGTTCGAATCCGGCGGCGAGAGAGAAAATGAGAGGCGATGCGTCATGGCAACAGGGCAGCCTAGGGCTTTTCAGCCTCAGTCTCTTCCGCAGTCGAGTCCTCCTCTGTCGGGGGCTGTGCGATTTGGTCCCGAAGAAACCCCAGCACCTCGATGGGCTGCACGTAGTACAAGTCGCACTTCAACTCATCGGCAAGTTTATTGGCGACGTTCTGACCCAACTCAATGGCCTTCCTCACATCGATCTCACCACGCTCAAAACGTGCCCCCACTTGGAACATCTCCTCTGCGTAGGACCTAGGGATCCAGGCCAATACTGGGCCATTGAGTGTTTTTATGGTCTGAAAACATATTGCGTCGTCCGCCTCTGGTTTGGGGGGACGGGCCTCCCCTCCCGCAAGTGCAATCATGCTCTCCTCGGCATGAACAGCCGCAGATCGGGCGGCCTCCAGAAAAATCTTGTCCAAGACCTGCCGAGACCGCAGGGCAGCTCGTATCCGCACCGCGCGTATCTCACGGCTGTCACCCTCTAGGGCTCGGGCCACCTCAAACGCGGATCTCGCGCCGGTGACCTCTTTCTTCTCGCCGAATAGGTCTCCTATCCAATCAAACATTCTCGCTCCTCAACCAATTTACCCTTACTTTCCAACACCCTTAATTGCCTCCAGGACACTGCCTTTGTTGTCGCAATTCGCAATGAGCGTGACAATGGGAGCCGCTTTTACCTCTTGACCCTCGAAACCAAAATCTCTGAAAGCCACATCATTGGCGACCAGCCGGATCCTCTGACCAGGAACCGCCCTGACTCGTCCCTTCCCGCCACTGAAGTTGGTTTTCGCACCATCGGGCAGCACCTTGGCCAAAAACACGGTGTCGGGGAGCTTGCATTGATTCACGAGTCGTATTTCCACATCGATCGGTTCCTTGTAAACGAACCGGTCGTAGAGCAGATGCCCTCCCCCGACAAAAAAGACCACCAACCCGAGGAAAATGGCAATCGTCTTGGCATCAATAGCGTTTTGGCTCATCGGGCTTCCATGTGAAACATTCAAGAGAGGGGGCTACAGCCTCAAGCTCCGCCCGAATCATATTCGAAAAGACCAGCCCTCATGCTCAACTTAATCCCCGTTCTGT
>DAIPXU010000037.1:0-821 GCA_036783055.1 Burkholderiaceae bacterium
CCAGATCGACCCGGTACGCCTTGGCCTGATAGCTCTCGTGGGCAGTTAGAAGATCCGTCCAGACCACCGTCCAGGTCGCCGTGGAGGACTCCCCTGCGACTGCTGCTGCGGCCTCCTCGGGGTCGACCCCTTCCTGAGGGGTAATGCGAAACAGGCAAATGACATCGGTGTCTTTTGGCTCGTAATCGGGCCGCCAGTAACCCATCTGCTTGTACTTTAAGACGCCACCCTTGTAGCGCTCCTTCATGTCGGTGATGCGACCCTCCGCTGCCATCTCCAGTCTCCTTTGTCAGATTTCGTTGACGTGTGGAGACTTTAGAAAGCGTTACAAATAAGATAAAGTCACTTTTACTTCAAAGAAGAATAAGAGACCCTTACGTATGAGGAACCTCTCACTGCGGCAGCTTCGAATCTTCGTCTCCGCAGCCAGACTCTCGAGCTTTGCCCGCGCTGCGGAAGAGATGCATCTCACCGCACCAGCAATCTCCATGCAGATGCGTGACCTCGAAGAGGATCTTGGCATCAGTCTTTTCGCCAAGCAGGGGCGCGGCATCTCCCTGACCAGCGCGGGCGAATACTTCTTGGTCTATGCCCGCCGCGTACTTGCCTCTCTGCGGGAGGCAGAGGACATGATGGGCAAGCTCAAGGGAATGAAAACCGGCGTTCTGCTCATTGGGCTCGTGAGCACCGCGAAATACGTTTTGCCTCACCTCTTGGCCGGCTTTAGGCAGGAGCACCCGGGTATCCAGATCGACATCCAGGTTCGCAGCCGCGAGCAGCTCGTGGAGTTGCTTCGCACCGGGGAAATTGGAATCGCGATC
>DAIPXU010000037.1:831-8672 GCA_036783055.1 Burkholderiaceae bacterium
CATGGGGAAGCCCCCACGAGACTTGGACGTCCGCGCCGATCCTTTTGCCGACCACCCCCATGCCTGTATCTCGGCACCCAACCACCCCCTTGTGGGAAAGGGCAGCCTGCGAATCGATCAGCTCGACAGCGAGGAGATTCTTATTCGAGAACCCGGCTCGGGCACCCGAGCCGTCATGGAGCATTTCTTTGAGACGCACCGCTTTCGGCCCCTCTCCACCATGGAGATGTCAACCAACGAGACGGTGAACCAAGCCGTGATGGCGCAGCTCGGAATTTCTCTGGTGTCTCTGTTTACTGTGCGGCTGGAACTCGAGCATGGCGCGCTTGCATTGTTGCCCATTGATGACACGCCGATCATGCGATCTTGGCACCTGGTGACCCGAGGAAGCCGACCGGCATCTTTTGCGGCCGAGGCCTTTCGCTACTTCATTCTCGAGCAAGGAGGCACGCTGCTCACATCGCTTGTTCCCAAGCATGGAATCTATTCTGATAACCTCATTGGCAAGGTCAAAACCCTGTCCCGCATTCGAGAAGACGGCGAAAAACAACCAACCAGGACCCGAAGGAAAAACCAATGACGCTCTCTCTGCGTTGGCTCACCAATCAACTCGCCGTCTCCCCTCAAATACAACCCGAAGAGGTCCAAGAGGCGGCCACGGCTGGATTTCGCAGCATTGTCTGTAACCGACCGGACATGGAAGAAGGCCCATCACAGCCCAGCCAAGACCAGATCATGAAGGCGGCCGAGGCCGCTGGTGTCTGCTTTGCCTACCACCCGGTGACGCCGTCTGGCCAGACGCCCGAGCAGGCGCAAAAAATGGGCGAACTCATCAACGCCTTGCCAAAGCCCATCTTGGCGTACTGCCGCTCTGGCAATCGCTGCGTCGGTCTTATTTCATTGGCTGCACAACTCGGGCATCGCATCCCCGAGTGAGCCTGCTGTTCCCATGGCGCAAGGATCTTGCGCCGGATCATTCGTTTTCTGGCGACATCCTCGCTGGCGCGATTCTCACCATCATGCTCATTCCACAGAGCCTGGCCTACGCCGTGCTCGCGGGAATGCCGCCCCACACTGGGCTCTACGCGAGCATTCTTCCACTGCTTGCCTACATTCTGCTCGGACGAAGTCCCATTCTGGCGGTCGGGCCAGTGGCAATTGCCTCGGTGATGACCTTCGATGCGCTCAGAACATTGGCCACTCCCATGAGCGCGGAGTGGATGGCCGCAGCGGCCTTCATGGCGATTTGCTCGGGCCTATTGCTTCTGGCCATGGGCTTTTTACGACTCGGCTTTTTGGCACAGCTTCTGAGCCACCCCGTCATGAGCGGCTTTCTGTCTGGCGCTGCCCTGCTCATTGTTCTGGGCCAACTCAAGGGGCTCACCGGTATTCCAATGAGCGGCGGGGCGGCGCGCAGCATGATCGTCGGCCTCTTCACCGGCCTGCAACAGATTCAGATGGGAACGCTCCAAGTGGGCCTCGCCACTCTCGCGCTTCTCATTCTGCTTCGTGTGAAGGGGCGCCCCCTGCTCTCTGCACTTGGCCTCAGAGGCAATGCCTTGGACCTCTCCTCACGCGCGCTTCCACTGCTCGTCATTGTAGCCGTCGGGCTCGCCTTGGCTTTGTTGGGCATGGGCGAGATCACCCCACTGGTCGGGCCGATCCCGGAAGGACTGCCGCCCATCTCCATTCCAGAGACTCCGCAACTGGACCTTCAAGGTCTGTTCTGGTCAGCCGCGTTGATAAGCCTCGTGGGATTCATTGAGAGCGTCGCCATGGCCCAGGCATTGGGCCGCAAGGTTGGAATGGGGTCGGTCGATGCAAACGCCGAATTGCGGGGCCTGGGCGCCGCCAATTTGGCTGCCGGCTTTGGCCAAGCATTCCCCGTAACTGGGGGGCTCACCCGAACGGTGGTGAATGTCGAGGCGGGCGCGCGATCGCCGATTGCGGGAATTGTCTGCGCCGGCCTCATGGTCGTGGCCATGATGGGCGCGGGCGGGCTCATCGCCATCTTGCCGCTTGCGAGCCTCTCGGCGCTCATCATCGTCTCGGCATCCACGTTGTTCGACACCAAGACATTGATTGCGAGTTGGCGCTTCGACCGGGCCGATGGGCTGAGTTGGCTCATTACGTTCATGGGCGTATTGCTGCTCGGAATCGAGACTGGCATTGTGCTTGGCATTGCCTTGTCGGTGCTCATCATTCTCTGGCGACTGAGCCGCCCGCATGTGGCGGTGCTCGGCCGAATTTCGGGAACCGAGCACTTCAGAAACATTCATCGACATGCAGTCGAGACCCTCCCCGACACAAGCTTCGTGCGCATCGATGCGAATCTTTTTTTCGGCAACTGGACTCGGGTCCGCGAGGCGATCGACCAGGCCCTTGAAACAACCGAGTCTGCGCCCCGTCACCTGGTTCTGTGCCTCACGAGCGTGAGCGATATCGATGCCACCGCACTCGAGGGGCTGATTGAATTGCAGCGCGATCTCAAAGCCAGTGGGGTCACTCTGCACCTCTCAGAGATCACAGGCCCCCTGTCCGACAAACTCGCTGGCGCGCTGAGCGAGTTTCCTGTGCATCTCTCGAACCACTCGGCCTTCGAGCAGCTTGCGAAATCGAGATTGGGATAATCGCCCAAAAGAGTCTGGTCTCGAGAGACAATGGGCCATTAACTACAGAGAATGTTTATTGATAGGAATGTCCATGGCCATCAACGAATACCCCCATCGTCTCCCTGCCGCGAGCAGTTTGCAAAGACTTGGCGTCATCGCTGTGCTGACAGCGATCTTGGCCACCCTCACCATGCCTGCCCTTGCCCGAGACGAGCGCCTCTCCTGCAAGCCCGGTCCCAAGCGCGAAATGAACTGCAATATTGTTGAGCGCAAGAAGAATCCGAACAAAAGCACCACCTGCACCTACAAGTGCCCAGATGGCCAGCCGGAGTTTGTGAACGTGGACGAGGGCTTTAGCTGCCCCGCCGTGGCCAACGTGCTCAGGAAATAGAGAGCGGCAAAGCCCCTTAGGCGCCACCGTCCAGGCAGCGCTCCTCTTCATTGGGCGACATCCCGGTTCAGACTCTCGCAATCCCAGGCGCCATGACCCCATGAATCGGAGCACCTCTCTACTACTCAACTTCGGGCATGCACTCGATCACCTGGTACTGCTCGTGTTTGCCTCTGCCGTCACCAGCATCGCGGCCGACTTCGGCGTGGCACGATGGGAGGACCTCATGCCCTACGCTGCAGGCGCCTTTGTCATGTTCGGCGTGGGGTCCATCCCCGCAGGGCGCCTTGGTGACCTCTGGGGCCGCCGGCCCATGATGTTGGTGTTCTTCTTTGGCACGGCCGCATCATGCGCCCTGGTGGCCCTCACGCAGACGCCCCTGCAATTGGCTGTTGCACTCTCTGTGCTCGGTGCCTTTGCAGCCATCTATCACCCGGTGGGTATTCCAATGCTTCTCTCATCCGCAGAGCGTCCGGGCATGGTGATCGGCTGGAACAATCTGGCCGGCAACATGGGCATTGCCATTGCCGCCTTGCTCACCGGCTTGGCGGTCAAGTATTTGGGCTGGCGGGGAGCGTTTCTGCTGCCTGCGGCCATATCGTTCGTGCTCGGCTGGCTCTTTTGGATCAAGGCCCCTCTGGAGACCGAGGCGCCCTCAAAGCGCCCAAAGTCAAAGACAAGCGTGGACCGCTCTGCAATGGCTCGCGCCCTTGTTGTGATGACGGTCGCGGCCACTTCTGGGGCCTTGCTGTTTAATTTCACCACCAATGGCAATACCGAGCTCATGAGGGAGCGACTTGCTGAGATCACCTCCGATCCAGCATCCCTTGGTCTACTGCTCGCCATCATTTACGCAGTGGCCGCCTTTAGCCAGGTCATCGTCGGATCTCTGATTGACCGAGTGCGGATGAAGCCCTTGTTTCTTGGCATTGTGGTCTCGCAGGTGCTTCTGCTCTCGATCTCGGCCCATGCGCAAGGCTGGTGGCTATTTTTCTTGGCATTGGGCTTCATGGCTTCCATCTTTGCAGCCATCCCGTTCATCGACGCGGTGGTTGTTCGTTATGTCGATGACCAGATGCGCAGCCGAGTCACTGGCATACGCATCGCAATTGCCTTTGGAATCAGCGGAATTGCTGTCTACTTGCTCGGGCCCATTGTGAAAGGCGCTGGCTTCGATACCTTGCTCCTCGCAATGGCTGGCATCGCGTGCATCACCTTTCTCACCGTTCTATGGCTCCCGGCAGAATCGAGGCCTCACCAGTCTCCCTCACGACCGAGTTGAATCGGCATGTATTGGGGCGGCAACCTAATGAGAGAAATCAATGGCGATGGCTTTCGCCGGTGGTACGAGCGGCAGTTGATCGGAGGGTGTTCTTTCATCGCGCTGGGGCTTCTTCTGATTGTTGCCGGAGCCGCTTTCTTAGAGGTCTGGCTCGGTCATGAATCCGCCACAGTGGACTTGCTCTCGGCAGGCATGGCATTTGTCTCCCTCGGTTCGGGAGGATATTGTTGGGTCAAGGCCGCCGCAACCATTGGCGCCGCAGAACATCTGGCCCAGCAGGCCGTCTGCACCTCGTGCAAATCCTACGGAAGAATAAATTGCCAGTCGGAGCGGCACGAGGGCGGCGCTCTCACGCTCTTTGTTCAATGCCTCCGTTGCAACCACCCATGGAGCCTGACCCTCTAGAAATTTGTATGCAACTTTCCGAGCCTCTCTCACTCAAAGCACGAGGTTTAATCAAATAGAGGCTATCCAATGTCCGCTGAAACACAAGTTGTCGCATCCATCATCTTTGCCCTGGCAATCCTTCACACCTTCTCCACCAAGTACGTCGAACGCTTGGCACACCACTTCCCTCGGCATCACGGGCTCTTACATTTCTTCGCAGAGGTTGAGTGTGTGTTTGGCATCTGGGCATTTATCTTGTTTGCGACCCTCATTGGAATGGAGGGTCTCAAGCCCGCCATGGATTACATCGATGGGCGCAACTACACCGAGCCGCTCTTCGTCTTTGCCATCATGGTGGTGGCTGGCAGCCGTCCGGTTCTTTATGCCGCCCAGGCCGTCGTCTCTGTCATCGCCCAGAAACTCCCCTTCGACAACTCTTTGGCCACCTACCTCGTCATTCTGACGATCATCCCGCTTCTCGGCTCTTTTATTACCGAGCCCGCGGCCATGACACTCGCTGCCTTCATGCTGCTGAAGATCCTCAAGACCTCAATGAGTAGCAAGTTGCTCTATGCAACCATCGGCGTGCTCTTTGTGAACGTCTCGATTGGGGGCACGCTCACCCACTTCGCAGCACCGCCCGTGCTTATGGTGGCTGCCACCTGGAATTGGGACACGGCCTTCATGCTGACGAACTTCGGATGGAAATCAGCGCTGGCCGTGGCCATCAATGGCGCAGCAGTGAGCTACATCTTCCGAAAGGAACTCGTGGCTGCATCAAAAGTTAGCCTCGCATCCACCGATGACGCGCCGAGCATTCCTGCGGTGCCAGGTTCGTTCATCGCCCTGCATCTGCTGCTCATCGCGAGCATCGTTTTCTTCGCCCACCATCCTGCAATCTTCATGGGCATTCTGCTCATCTTCTTGGCAATCGCTGCGGCCTACCCCGAGCACCAAGACCGGCTCATTCTGCGCGAGGGCCTCTTGGTGGGATTCTTTCTTGCGGGCCTTGTCATCATCGGCGGAATGCAGGCATGGTGGTTGCAGCCCCTGCTTACTCAAATGTCACCCTCTGCCGTGTTCTACGGGGCTGCCGCACTCACCGCAGTTACAGACAACGCTGCACTCACCTACCTGGGGTCTCTCGTTCAGGGCCTCAGCGACGAGTTCAAGTACGCGCTGGTGGCCGGTGCAGTGGCTGGTGGTGGCCTCACGGTGATTGCCAATGCGCCCAACCCGGCGGGTGCCACACTGCTGAAGGTGCGATTCGAGGGGCAGATTATTCAGCCACTGAATTTGCTACTTGGCGCCCTGCTGCCCACCGCCGTGGCCATTGTCTGTCTGAAGTTTTTGTAACTGGTGCCCGGAGCGGGAATCGAACCCGCACGCCTTGCGGCTCGGGATTTTAAGTCCCGTACGTCTACCTATTTCGTCATCCGGGCGGTGAACTCCTCGAAGTTTAACCGCCCGTCTCGATTATCGAAACGATCTACTCGCCAATTGAGACCACCAGCTGCGGATCGAAATGCGGGTTCTCCCAACCTAGATCGTGTGGGCTCTTGGCCGCACTGAGCCCTTGTGCATAGCTTCCTGGGTTGGTCAGCACCCGACAGCGCCCCACCTTGTAGTCAAAACTGTCGTGAACATGGCCGTGGAGCCACAGATCCGCCTTTTCAACCAGTGGGGTGAGGTCGGAGATAAAGCCGGCATTGCATGGGTCGTCGGCAAAGCGCGGATGGACGCTGCCAGGATGCGGTCCATGGTGCGTCACCACAACGGTGGGCCCGTTGAATGGCTCTGACAGCTTCACCTCCAGCCACGCCCGGTCCACCTCGTGGAGGGAGAGCGCCCTAGAGGCGGGAAATCGCTCCATGGGCGATGTCACGCCCATGATCTTTCGGTGGTCTGCCAGCCGCGCCTCACAGGCCTTCATCGCCCGAGGTTTCTGGTCTTCGCCATTGAGGCGGTAATCGGTCCATAGGACACAACCCAGGAAACGGACCCCCTGATACACCCACTCTGTGCGGTCCAGAACGATGATTGCCGTGTCCTTTGCCTGCTTCTTGATCGCCGTCAATGTCTGGTCGACGGTGTGCTCATAGAATTCGTGGTTGCCTGGCACGTACAACACTGGATGGGGCCATTTTTTGAAACAAGAGATGGCCTTGGTGTCGTTGTGTATGTCGCCGGCCAAGACCAATACGTCGGCCCAAGGGCTGTAGAGCCGATCAATGCGAATGAAATCGGGGAACTTTCTCTGGACGAATTCCAGGTGCAGATCGGAAGCAACGTGAATTTTCATCGAACCAACGCGAGCCTTCTTGCCAACAAGTTTTCAAAAATTTCTCGGAACCAAAACAATCGCTGGTCAAGGCCCAGCGCCTGGAGCGGTTACACTCTCACAAATTATTTCTACAAATCAATTCGCGCAACCCAACTATTCATTGATCCTGAGGCATTGGCACCATGAGTGAGACCACCCAGCACGTCGCGGCAACCCTGTTTGCGATTGCAATCCTTCACACCTTCCTTGCTGCCAGCGTAGCCAAGTTTGGGCATCACTACCCCAAACACGAGGGCCTATTCCATATTCTGGGCGAAGTTGAGGCTGTTTTCGGCATTTGGTCGATCATTTTGTTTGGGTATCTGATTTACGCAGAGGGCTTTGGCAACGCCGTTGACTACGTTGACAATCGAAATTACACAGAGCCGCTCTTCGTCTTCGTGATCATGGTGGTTGCGGCCAGTCGCCCCATCATGACGGCCGCTCGCGGTGTGGTCGAGTTTCTATCTGGCCACCTGCCTATGAACATTGCGGTGGCGCGCTTTTTCGTCATTATGGGCGTGGTGCCGCTCTTGGGCTCGCTCATCACCGAACCCGCGGCCATGACACTGGCCGCCATGATGCTCCTTCGCTTCTTCCACAAGGAGACCAGCCGACTCTTTAAGTACGCGGTGATCGGAACACTGTTTGTCAATATCTCGATCGGTGGTGCCCTGACCCACTTTGCCGCACCCCCCATTCTCATGGTGGCCTCGACCTGGGCCTGGGACACGCCCTATGTCTTCAACCACCTGGGTTGGAAAGCCGCCATCGCCGTCTTGATCAATGCCACGCTTCTTACCCTGCTGCTCAAGAAGGAGTTGCACATCACCGGCGCAAAGGAGA
>DAIPXU010000037.1:8682-10693 GCA_036783055.1 Burkholderiaceae bacterium
ATCTGGGATGCGGCCAACTCGATTATGGTCAACGCCGACGACGGGGACGAGATCGCACGCCCAATGCCGGGATCCGTCATTTTCCTTCACCTGCTGCTGATTGCCGGAATTGTGTTGTTCGCCCACCATGCACCCGTATTCATGGGAATCTTCTTGGTTTTTCTTGGCCTTGCGGCTGCCTATCCCCAGTTCCACGACCGCCTCATCATTCGAGAAGGACTAATGGTTGGTTTCTTCTTGGCCGGGCTCGTTGTTCTGGGTGGCATGCAGGCTTGGTGGCTTCAGCCACTCCTATCGAGCATGAGCCCCATCGAGGTCTATTTCGGTGCGACCGCACTCACTGCAGTCACCGACAACGCGGCTCTGACCTACCTGGCCTCTCTGGTGCAGGGGCTCTCGGAAGAGTTCAAGTACATGGTGGTGGCCGGTGCTCTCACAGGTGGTGGCCTGACTGTCATTGCCAATGCACCGAACCCAGCGGGCGCATCGATCCTGAAGAACCGATTCGATGCAAGCAACATCAATCCCGGCTATTTGTTCCTTGCGGCCCTGGGTCCAACGGTCGTGACCATCATCTGTTTCAAGTCACTGCCACTCACCCTCTGGTGATCGCAAGCCAGCCATCAATTGGAGCCGAGGGGCAAGGGGTTTAGAGGCGCAGGTCCATGGCCACTCCCGACTTGAGTCGGGAGAGGTCATCCAAGGCATGCCGAAGTTCTTCCAGCTCGAAGCGGCTCAAGTCATCGAGCGGCAACTCATTCGGATTGTCTGAACCCATCAACTGGGCACGAAGCCGATAGCGCTGCGCAAGGTCAAACGAGCGACGGGCCGCCTGCGACTCGCTGAGTTGCAGTTTGCCCAATTCCTGCAGCGCCCCCATGCGGCCATCGGTGGACGTGACAGAGACACCATTCATCAGGGCGAGAATTCGAATCCAGGCGACCACGGGGGCTGTGCCGTGCTTCTTGATGTCCAACCGAGAGGGAGACAGCCACTCGGAGGGCAACTCGCGCTTGCGCAACCACCTTGCAATGTAGGTGAACACCACTGTGTTGGGCTTCGCTCCGACACGGGCACGCATAGAGTCTTGGGCGAGTTCTCTTAGAAACTGCGGATGCTGAACCACCCGCTCGGTGACCCAATCGCGCAGGTCGATGGCCAGTTCCTTGGCCCCGTAGAGGGCACGAAAATCCAAAAACGTGTGTCCGTCGAGTAGGTGCTGAGGGGTGGGTCGCTCGAACCACTGCGAGATCTCCTCCCGCCATCCGGTGTCGGAGCGACACCACTTTGCATGCTGGGCCATTACCCCGCCCTTGCAAAGTGGAAAGCCCACCCGGTCGAGCGCCTCGTTGACATGCTTGGCAAAGTCCTGAAACAAGGGCTGCAAGACTTCGTCGCCCTCGAAGATGATTGCGTTGTCTTGATCGGTGGCGATGGTCTGCTCATCGCGGCCCTCTGAACCCAAGGCCAGCCATGCCCAGGGCACCGTGGGCGGAGACATAATTTTGGAATCGGCCTTGACCAGCTCAATGACCCGCACGGTCATTGCATCGTTGAGGTGACTCATGAGCTTGGCCACCGCAGTGGCCGACAGTCCCTCGCCAATGAGGCGTTGTGCAAGTCGCCGGATGTCCAGGCCCACACTGGCGAGCTCCTCGAACTTAACCGCCTTGGCAATAAGGCTCGAGAGGCTGCGCAGGCTCTGCCGCTGATGCGCCATGACATCGCTCTCAGACAACACCCCCACCAGCGCGTCATCGCGCATGACTGGCAAATGGCGAATGCGGTGGGTGGCCATAAGCACCATGGCCTCTATCACCGACTCATTGGCCTCAATGCGAATGGGGTTGGGCGTCATCACCGATTCAATCGGTGAGGCCAGATCAAGGGCTGGAAGGATGATTCGTCGAATGAGGTCGTAGCGCGTGAGGATGCCGATTGGCTCCTCATCGGTATTGACCACCACGAACGACCCCCCGCCGATTTTGTCCATGGCCTCGAGGGCGGCGCG
>DAIPXU010000038.1:0-10511 GCA_036783055.1 Burkholderiaceae bacterium
CGTTTGCGTTCTTGGTTCGGTTCTCCGAGGCCGCGAGGCGCAGCCCAGGGGGAAGGGCGTGAGCCTTATTAATCTGCCACTCATCCTGGCCCCAGACGGCGAGATTGCGCTCGCTCGAGTCCACCGAGGTTGCGCCCCCGATTTGCTGGGATCGGCGCTCATCTTCCGCACGGTAACGCGCATTCAATCCGAAGGTGCCCAGGTGGTCGTTGGCCAGCGGAAGAGTGCGCTTGGCGGCAAGCCCAAAGCCGCGGCCCTTGTCTTGGTTGCTTGTCTCTGTAACGGACGTTCCAGTGTTGCTGACCTGAACCAACCGCCCGCTCGCCTGGGTCTCATCGACATGAACAGTGCCTCTCACGCTGGTCTCGCCCGCACCGGCAGTTCGCTTTTTCCATTCGCCGGAGACTCGCAGGCTGCCCCTGCGGACTCGGTCGGTGTCCGTCTCACGAGAGATGGTGCCTCCGGTCAGAGTGGTTTGGGTGTCGACCTGGCGCTCACTGCCAAAGAACATGGGACTGATGATGAGCTGCTCGCCTCGGCCAAGGTCTTGCGTGAACCGCGAGATGAAATGCAGCCCTAGGTTGTGGCCGGTCTGTTCATCGCGTTCGGTGACGGTGGTACCCCCCGACTCCTCGACCCCACTGCGCTTGAGTGTCTGCGGTGAGCGATCCACCGAGAGGGTAAGAATCGTTCCGGCCACGCCCTCGCGATTGCCATAAACCACATTGGCACGACCGCCCAAGGCACTGCCATCGTGAGACGCGCTCCATTTGGTGGTCGTGGTCTTCTCTGGAGGCACGTCTCGAAGAATGAGGTTCACCGTTCCGCCCGGCCCCGAAGGGAACTCGGCCGTGCTGTTGCGAATGATCTCGATGCGTTCAATGAGTTCGGTGGGCAGTCGAAGTGTGGCCATAGTGCCGCCCGGCCCCCCACCCAGGGGCTCCCCGTCGACCACAATTCTTGGCATGAGCCGATCGCTCGGGCCGGAGTGACCGCGCCCCCTGCGCCCATCCATGGGAGGCAGACTCAGATTGACACCCGGCAGGGCACGCAGAAGGTCAGAGACTGTCACCGCGTCAATCTTTTCGATCTGACTGCGGTCGAAAATAATCTTTGTGGTGGAGGAGTCACGTCTCTCCTCATCGGCAGAGGCCGCCTCATCGATCACCGTGATTTCGCGCAGCCTCGATTCGGTGGCTGCAGGCTGAGGCAATGCAGCAGCGGGCGGGGGCGCCGTTGCCGAGTTGGGCTGATTTGCGGCCGTTTGCGCCAGCGCAGCCTGGGCTGCAAAAGCGCTTAGAACAAGCGCATGCAATTGTGAGAGCTTGAGGATGCGATGCGTGGGCGAGCGCCGCCGAATCGGCCTCGTGACGCTCACTTTTTGTCGGCCGACGGGGTCAGCGCCCGACTCTCACCAATGGCCCACATTTGAATACGAGTGGCCTGCGCAGGCAGTGTCGCTTGCACCTTGCGAAGGTCGTCAAGTGGCTGCTCAACGGGTTCATCACAAAGACGAAAGACACCCCAGTGCACACCCAGTGCATTCTTCGCGCCCAAATCGCCGGCAATCTGCTGGGCCTCTGCGGGGTCCACATGCTGGGCGCCCATGAACCAGCGTGGCTCATAACAGCCCACTGGCACAAGAAGCCAATCAATGGGTGGCCACTTTTTTGCCATGGACTTGTAAATGGTGCTGTAGCCAGTGTCGCCCGTATAGACCAGGTTCATCTCTTGGGTCTGCAGGCGAAAGCCGCCCCATAGGGTCTTGTTGGTGTCCCACAGGGTTCGGCGACTCCAGTGATGGGCGGGAATCATCTCGAGTGTGAGGGAACTGGCCGCTCTGAGTGGCAACTTAAAGGTGCGGGTGTCGAACCAATCCATGGACACCACCGAGTTCACACCCCAGTCTCGCAGGTAGCGATCCACCCCAAGAGGCACGACGAATGTGGGCGGCCCGCCCGCCTGTGCTGCCAGTGCACGCACCGTTCGTTCGTCGAGGTGGTCGTAGTGATTGTGCGAGATCAGCACGAGATCCACTCGTGGCAGTTCTTGCAGGGGCAGTGGGCTCGGGTTTTGGGCCTTGGGCCCCATGGATTCAAAAGGCGATGCGCGGCCGCTGAGCACTGGGTCGATAAGAATCTGCAACCCATCGACCTGAAGGTGAACACTGGCATGGCCCAGCCAGGTCATCCGCCAGCCAGGACTGCGATCCCTGAGCTGGGCATGATTAAGCGGCACCCGGGGCACGCGTTCTGCATCCTGCACCGGCAGTTCGCTGCCCCAGCGCTCCCACTGCCATTTTAGGAATGCATCGAAGCCCGGTTTGTCTTTGCCGCCGGGCAGGTTCTGGAAGCCCTCGGAGGTGTGGTGGGCACGATCGGGCTTGAAATCTGGGTTGGGCATTGCGCAGCCCGCGACGGCAAGGCTGCATGCAAGAAGTAGGGCGCGCCAGTGCGTCTGAAGCGCGGGCCGGCGGAAGGCAAGGGGATGCGAAGTCATTACGGAGTTCCAGGGTTTAGCGAAGAATAATGGAGATGCGCCATGACTAACCCCAACCCTTACATGGGCCATCGCCCTTGAACAGCAAGAGACCCGCGATCTTGACGAGCCCAGTGCGCAATCTCATTTTGATTCTCGGCGACCAGCTCGATGCCGAGGCGCCGCTACTGAATGATTGCGACCCAGACCAGGACCTTCTATGGTTGGCCGTGGTAATGGAGTAGTCCAAACATGTCTGTTGCTCCAAACAGAGGGCGGCGGTCTTTCTATCTGCCATGCGGCACTTTTCGCAGTTGTTGCGCGATCGAGGGTTGCCGCTCACCTATCGCCGAATTGATGAGGCGGGCACCCAGCAGTCTCTGGCCCGGGAACTTGAGGCGGCCATTGCTCTGCACAGGCCTGCGTGCGTTCGAATGACTGCCCCTGGTGACTGGCGGGTGCTTGAGTCCATTCGTTCTGCCTGCCGTTCTGCCAACGCCCCCCTTGAGATTCTTGAGGACTCCCACTTCTTCTCCACCGTGGCCGACTTTCGTGAGCATGCCAAGGGGCGCAAACAGCTTCGGCTGGAGTATTGGTATCGAGCGCTTCGGCAGCGACATGGCGTTCTGATGGACGGTGAACTGCCCGCCGGGGGGCAGTGGAACTTCGATCACGACAACCGTGCGGCGTTTCCAAAGTCTGGGCCACCGGATCTGCCCCAGCCAATTCGCCTGCCCCCAGACGATGTGACGCGAGAAGTGATCGATTGGGTCAACTCCAAATTGATCGATCACCCCGGGTCCCTCGATGCAAGCGCCGACAGCTTTGGCTGGCCGGTGACTCGGCAAGAGGCACTGAGCGTTTTACAGGACTTCATTGCGCATCGACTGCCGCAGTTTGGGCTTTATCAAGACGCCATGTGGGCCGATGAGCCTTGGCTGTTTCACTCGCACATCGCGAGCGCACTGAACCTAAAACTGCTCTCGGCCAGAGAGGTTGTGGATGCCGTTGAGCAGGCTTGGCGACGGGGCGAGGTGCCCATCGAGTCGGCCGAGGGCTTTATTCGGCAGGTGCTCGGCTGGCGCGAGTACGTACGGGGAATTTACTGGACACAGATGCCTGGGTATGGCGAACTCAATGCCCTGGGCGCATCGCATCCATTGCCCCCATTTTTCTGGAGTGGGAAGACCGAGATGCACTGCATGGCCCAGACCATCGCTCAGACCCTTCGCACCGGGTATGCCCACCACATTCAAAGGCTGATGGTGACGGGCCTCTATAGCCTGATGTTTGGCGTCGACCCCAGGCGGATCCACGAGTGGTATCTAAGTGTCTATGTGGACGCGGTGGAGTGGGTAGAGTTGCCCAACGTGCTGGGCATGAGCCAGTATGCAGATGGGGGTCTAATGGCCAGCAAGCCCTACGTGGCAAGCGGCAAGTACATTGCACGAATGAGCAATTACTGCGGTTCATGCCGATTCAAGCCCGATGAGGCGACGGGGGCCAGCGCCTGTCCTTTAACCACACTCTACTGGGACTTCCTGATTCAACATCGGGACTCGATGAAGAAGAATCCTCGGATGGTGATGCAGGTTCGCAATCTCGATAGGCTCTCGCCCGAAAAGATCTCCGCAATCCAAGAGGCTGCGCGGCGGCACCGAGAGCAGGCATTGTGATTCTAGGCCGATGACTTTAGGATCTCGACTCATGCGGGTGCGTCTTTTGGTCTCCTTTTTGTTGGGCTTTGCAATAGCTGCCTCTGCAGCAACGGCGCAGTCCGTCACAGTTGCGCCACCGGCTGCGAATAGCCCGGCAAGCCCCATTCCCCTGGAAATCGGCAAGCCAGTGTCATTGCCCGATATTGCGCTTCTCGATGGCCGGGTCTGGCGCCAGGCCGATGCCAAGGGCAAGGTCGTGGTGGTCGAGATCTGGCACACCAAATGCCCTTTTTGCGCCAAGCAAAATCCCCTGCTCAATGCGTTTTACCTAAAGAATCGGCATCGCGGACTCGAGGTGATTGCGGTCACCACCGACAAGAAGCGCGAGGATGTGGTGGCCTATATGGCCAAGAATGGTTATGCGTTTGGGGTGGCCATGGCGGACCCGGCTTGGCACGCCACCTACAAGGCCCGCAAGGGACTCCCGCAACTCTTTGTTTTGGATCGCCAGTCGGTTCTGCGGGCCATTGAACTTCGGGAGATGTTTCCCGACGACATCGAGGATCTGGCGCGTTTCCTTTAGGGCAGGCGCGGTAGCGCCGCTGCAACCGTTTTGGGTAAAAGTGTCCTTGAGGGGTGAATTTGGGTCGTGGGTTTTATACTTCGATCATCGGCCCATTTTTGGAGAAGACATTGTTAATCGTCGGCAATCTTTTGGTCACCGTACCGCGCTGGTCAGAGCGGGAGAACCCCCTTTTTAAAGACCTCTCGGCCTCCGCCAAGAAGTTCTGGGTCGACGTCTACGACGCCCCGAGTCAAATCTACAAGCCCTCGCCCGAGGCGCTGCAAGTCAAGCTGGTTCGGGAACTCAACGATTGGGATGAGCCGGGCGATAAGCGCGAGGTGGTTGTGGTTGCCACAAGCCGCCAAGCCGCCGAGGCCTTGGGCAGGAATGTGTCGGTTCTAGAGGCGCTTGAGAAGCGAAGCAGCAAGCTCAAATTCGCGGCGGTAGGAGTAGAGACAGCCTACGACTTTGCCGATGTATTGGGCCGTTTCGGCATCGCAAAAGTCTCGCGCAAGGACATCATCATCCCCGACGTTCCCGGTCGCCTTGAGAATCTGGCGACAGACCTGGTTGGGAAGGTGCCCACGGGAACCTTGGCTGTCGTGCTCAATGTTGCAGAAGATCGCAGCGACTTCGCCCAGAAACTCATTTCGGGTGGCTTGCGTGTGGTTCGAATGCCGGTCTACTCGGCCATTGCCCAAGAGATGGGCCGGCTGCCTGACGTGAAGGCGCCTTGGTTCGTGCTGGTCTCGGCCTCGGGCTTTGTTCCTCCGCTGGCCAAAGAGTTGGCCTCGCAGGGCGTCGCTTTTGCTGACATAACCTGGATGGGCCCCTCTGCGAGTGAACCCCTTGTGAAAAAGTCCTACCCCAACATTAAGTGGATTTCTCTGACGGGAGCAGGTGCCGATGACTTCATTGCCAATGACGTTCTCGAAAAGATCACCAATGCAAGCGAGTAAGGCACTGGCGGTTGTTTTGCTGGCGACGACAGGCCTCTCACCGATCGCGGGGTTGGCCAAGTCCAAGGAGGTGGATTGCTTCATCTCCGAGCGCAAAACCTCTCGGGACAATACACGCGTCAATTGCGTCTACAAGTGCGCCGATGGCTCAAAAGAGGCCGAAGTGATACCAAAGGGCAATAGCTGTCCGTCGAAGATTAGCGTGACACGCTAGAGAGTCGCATACGTGAACTGCACAATTCGCTGGGCTGGTGGCGACACCATGAGTTTCATCGCCGAGACGGGATCGGGCCATAGTTTCGTGATGGACGGGGCCCCAGAGGGTGGCGGCCGAAATCTAGGGCCAAGGCCAATGGAGACGGTTCTCTCGGGCGCGGCGGCCTGTACCGCTTACGACGTGGTGCTCATCCTTCGCAAGAGTGGCCAGGACATAATTGCTTGTGAGGTGGTCACGAGCTCCGAGCGAGCCGAGACAGACCCCAAGGTATTCACCAAGATTCACTTGCTCTTTCGAGTCACTGGAAGGGATCTCAAGGCCAATCTGGTGGAACGCGCAATCAATCTCTCACACACCAAGTACTGCTCGGCCACCAAGATGCTGGCCTCCACCGCCGAGATTTCCCACTCATACGAGCTCATCGAGCGCTGATTCAGTTCAGCCCATCGGCGTCTCAGTTTGAATCCTCTGGGGAGGCTCTGCAATGGCGGTCCTGGCGGAGCGGTGACCCTTAGTACTTCACCGAGCAGCCATAGGGGGTTGTGGTGGGCTCGCCAATCGGTTTGCCTGCTGTGCCTTCGGCAATGGCCTTCTTGGCGTAATTGGTGGCCTTCTCAATGTCTGCGGGGTTGGCCGAACGAATGCTATCAATGGCACCGTTGTAGACAATCTGCTGGGCGGGATTGATGAGCACAATCTGAGGCGTGGTCTTGGCGCCATAGGCCTTGCCGATTGAGCCCTTCTCATCGAGCACGGCGCGACTCACTTTGGCCTTCATCTCGGTATTCCACTCCTTCATTTCATTGGGCTTGAGGTAATCGCTGTGGCTCGGTGTGGTGGAGTTCACTTGTATCCACACCACCTTCTTCTCGCTTGCAAATTGCTGAGTGGCCTGCATATTCCCGGCCTTATAGTGCTTTTGCACAAAGGGGCAACCCGGGTTGGTCCACTCAAGAATGACCCACTGGCCTTTGAAGTCGGCGAGCGAGAGCGGCTTGCCATCGAGGTCATTGATAGTGAAGCCGGGTGCGGCCTTGTTCGCAGCAAAGGCAGTCGAGGCATTTAAGGCCAAGGCGAGTGTGAGCAGGACAGCCATACAGAGGTTGCCGATGAGTCCACTTCGATCACGGGCAAATAGAGCAGAGTTGTTTTCGCGACATAGGTTGGGCATGACACATGAAGGCATTGAATTTCTCCGAAGCGTTGCAATGCTCAAAACCTTAGGCGAGAAGCGCCGCCGATACCCGTCCGAGGGCTGAGGCGATTGAGGACTCAGGCGTTTGGTTCGATGCGTCACCGGGTCTGCGCGTGGGTTTGCCTTGAGATTGTGGGCGTCCCGGACTAGACTTCGCGCATGAAAGAGTGGCTTTTAATTGTCTGGATCGGAACAACCACCAATCTGCAGGTATTGGATCGGTTCCCCACAGAGCGTGCATGCAAGGAACGCGCAGAGTCTATGAAGGCCGAGATAGACCCCAAGTTCACCATTGAATGCTCCCGAGATCTCCGCGAGGGACGCTCCGAATTCCCATCACGGGCGGGCAGTGGCGGTGTTGCTCCGAAGTAGTACAGGGAAGTCTCTCTCTAGTTGGGCGATTCTCCTCTCGCTCATTGTCTGGTTCCCCCCGCAAGCCAAGGCGCAGAGTGCCGTCCCATCCGGGCAGGGCGCACCCGCGGTGATTGCCGCTGCTGCAGACCTGAAGTTCGCGCTCGAGGCAGTGGCGCAGGTGTATCGACAACAAAGGGGCCGAGAGCTACGACTGGTCTATGGATCCTCTGGGGTCATGGCCACCCAGATTCGCAATGGCGCTCCCTATGAGTTGTATATGTCTGCCGATGAGTCCTATGTGTTGACACTTCACCGGGATGGTTTTCTGGATGATGTGGGCACTGTTTATGGACTGGGTCGGCTTGTATTGGTGACCCCTGTATCGAGCCGCCTGGAGTTGGATCCGCGGCTTGAGGGTCTCTCCAAAGCGCTGTCTCGCGGTGAGATCAAGCGCTTTGCCATTGCCAATCCAGAACATGCGCCATATGGCGTTCGCGCCAGGGAGGCACTGCAGGCCGCCGGCAGCTGGTCGGCCATTCAGTCCAAATTGGTCTTTGGGGAGAATGTCTCTCAGGCACTTCAGTTCGCAATTGGTGGGAGCGCAGAGGGCGGCCTCGTTGCGCTGTCCCTGGTTCTCTCTCCGACCCTGAAGAACAAGTTGCGCTATGCAGTGGTGGACACCTCGCTTCACCAACCGCTGGTGCAGCGCATGGCGCTGACCAAGAAGGCCGGAGAGCCGGCGCGAGATTTCTATCGGTTTTTGTCCGAACCGCCGGCACGAAAGATTCTGGAGTCCTACGGATTCGAGCTTCCCAAGGGGTTGAAGCCTTGAGCAATTCAGTGGCTCGGGGAGCTTGTGTTTGACTTACGCCGACTGGAGATCGCTCACCCTCACGCTTGAACTGGCTGCTTGGACGGTGGCGATTCTGTTGCCGCTGGCTTTGTTCATTGGGCGCTTCTTGGCCTTTAATTCGTTTCGTGGCATGTCATGGCTTGAGGCGGCCTTGGCCACACCCTTGGTGCTGCCACCCACTGTGTTGGGCTACTACCTACTGGTTGTGATGGGGGCCGATGGCGCGCTGGGCAGTGCGGTGAGGGCTTGGTTCGGCGCCGATTTGGTGTTTCATTTTTCGGGTCTGGTTCTCGCCTCGGTCTTGGTGAACATTCCATTTGCAGTTCAGCCCATTCAACGAAGTTTCGAATCGATTGACCAAGAGGTTCGCGATGCAGCCGCTTGCTGCGGCCTGGGCTTCTGGCGGCGATTGAGGATGGTGGAGTTGCCCCTGGCTTGGCCCGGCGTTCTCACGGGGCTGGTGTTGACCTTTGCCCACACCATTGGGGAGTTCGGGGTGGTCCTGATGGTGGGTGGGAGCATCCCCGGTGAGACAAAGACTGTCTCAATTGCCATCTACGCCCGAGTCCAGGCTTTCGAATTCGATGTGGCGCGGCAGATGGCGCTTCTTCTTGTGGTTCTCTCACTGGCGCTGCTTGCGGTCGGCGGCAGCCTAGGCCGGCGCGAACGACTCCAACGGATTCGATAATGAGTGCCTCCCTGACGATTCGGGTTCACCGCAGCAGGCCTTTTGCGCTCACCGCACAGATCGATTGCGCAGCCGGTGAACTCCTTGCCATCTTAGGGCCATCGGGCAGTGGCAAGTCCACCCTGGTTCGGCTCATTGCCGGGCTGGGTCATCCGGAGTCTGGCTCGATTGAGTGTGCGGGCAGCATCTGGTTCGATTCCTCGCGCGCCATTCGGCTGAGGCCCGAGCAGCGACGTGTGGGCTATGTGTCTCAGCACTATGGGCTCTTTCCACACATGAGTGCCCTTGAGAATGTCATGGCGGGCCTGATGCAGATGCCAGGTCTCTCGCGACGCAGTCATGCCATGGCCTGGTTGGATCGAGTGAATTTGAGGGGGCTGGAGAATCGACTTCCGCGGGAGCTCTCGGGTGGCCAACAACAGCGCGTTGCAGTAGCCCGTGCATTGGCGCGCGATCCTCAACTGCTTTTGCTCGATGAGCCATTTGCTGCCCTCGATCGGAGTTCGCGTGAGGCGTTGTATGCCGAACTCGCGCTCTTGCAGCGTGACCTTGGTATTCCCACCGTGCTGGTGACCCACGATCTCTACGAAGCGCAGCTTCTCGCGCAGCGTGTTGCAATTCTTGTTGCAGGAAGGACCCTGCAGATTGGAGCACTTCGGGATGTCATGGCGCACCCCGTCTCCGAGGAAGCAGCTCGGGTCCTTGGCATCTCTCAGTGCTTCGACGGGGAGATCGTCTCGCATGATGTCGAAGGAGGCCAGTCCGTCATCGCCGCTGGGCCCCATGTCTTTCAGATTCCGCTGCAGTCAGAGCGGAAGGTGGGTGATCGCGTGCGTTGGATGATTCCATCATCGGGCGTCCGGGTGCGCGCGCTCTATCGGGAGGAGGCTCTCGATGGTCCCAATCGTGTGATGCTCAGGGTTGAACGCTGTGTGTTGCTTGGCGATGAGGCGCGCCTCGAGGCAAGTCTTCCTGGCCTGCCCGGGCGCATATCGCTGCAGCTTGGCAATCGGCTTGCGACTGAGCTCGGGCTGGCCCCGGGCATCGCGCTATCGGCCGCGTTCCGAGTGGCCTCGATTCATGTCTTTTCGGAGGCCCCGGAGCCCTCGGGCATACTTGCTGCATGAACAAGTCATTCGATCGTCGCTCTAAACCGGCATCGCCGGCCAAACAACTCACTACCACCGACCTCTGCGATGCCAACGAGGCCCGCCTGGTCTCGGGGCAACTGCGCGTGCTTCCTCCGGTCTTTCAGAATTACGGTGGGGCGGAATCCATGCGCGGCCAGGTGGGGACTCTGAAATGCTTTGAGGACATCTCATTGGTTCGGCAGGCACTCGAGGGCCCGGGCCAGGGCCGCATTTTGGTGGTGGACAGTGGCGGAAGTGATCGCTGTGCCATGGTGGGTGGAAACCTCGCTGGGCTTGCAGAGAAGAATGGCTGGGCGGGGGTCTTGGTTCACGGATGCGTGAGGGACGTCACGGAGTTAATCGAAGCGCAAGTCGGTGCTTGGGCAATCGCCACCCATCCTCGCAAGAGCTCCA
>DAIPXU010000039.1:0-10119 GCA_036783055.1 Burkholderiaceae bacterium
TACAACCTGGCCAATTTGAGTCTGAGCGCGAACACGCCGTAGGGCCATGGGTTCGTGACAGGTTACCTACGAGTCGACAATCTGACCGACAAACTCTATGCGGCTTCCACCATTGGAGACCAGGCGGCCGGGCGGTACTACGAGCCCGGCGCGCCTCGCAACTGGTTGCTTGGCCTCAAGTACTCCATTGCGCTTTGAGAGATACCCCCTGGTTGACTTGGGTCTGTCCAACAATCAGTTCGGCAACGGTCTCAGCGGTTCCCGCTGACAGCGTCCAACCCAAATGGCCATGGCCCGTGTTGTAGAAGACATTGGGTTTTGAGCCACGGCCCACCCTGGGCATCATGTTGGGCATCATGGGGCGCAGGCCTGCCCATGGAACCACCGACTGCGTGCTAACGCCCGGGAAGCACTGATTGACCCAACGCACCAATGGGCGGATGCGGTCTGCGCGGATATCCCAGTTGGTCCCGTTGAACTCGGCCGTGCCGGCCACCCGAAAGCGGTCCTCACCCAATCGGCTCGTCACAAGCTTGGTTTCGTCATCGAGCAGGCTGACGTTTGGCGCTGCCGCTTGGCTCTGAGGGTCTTTGAGGTTCACCGTGATGGAGTAGCCTTTGACCGGATAGACATTGAGCCGGTCACCGAGTTGCTGGCCAAGGCTTCGGCTCTCAATGCCGGAGCAGACCACGATATTGTCGAACTGGAGTTGCTCCTCTGCCCCAGCGTGCTGCACCGACACCATCACGCTTGTGCCGTCGGATCTCACCGACTGCACCCCGCTCTCGTAGAGAATTTTCACTCCGCGTTTCTGTGCGGCGGCTGCAAGGCCATTGGTGAACTTGTGGATGTCCCCGGTGGAGTCGCTCTCGGTGAAGTAGCCTCCGAAGTACTGTCCATTGAGTGTGGGTTCGATGCGCTTCATCTCCGCGGGAGTAACGGCGCGACGCTCAAGACCGCCTTGCGCGAGCAGTTTAGAGACGCGGCCAGCATGCTCGAATCCAGCGCGGTCTCTGTAGATATGAAGAATGCCCTCTTTTTTCAAATCAAAGTCGATCCCCTCGCGGGTCGCCCAATCAAAGAGGTGCTGTCTTGCAGCAATGGCCATCTTGGTGGTGGCAACGGTATTGGATTCGTACTTCGGTATCGAGGCGATGAATTCGGCAAACCAAGAAAACTTATGCCAACTGGGCCGCATGTTGACCAGCAGTGGTGCATCCTTTTTGAAGATCCACTTCATTCCCTTCCAGATGGTGGACGCATGATTCCAGACCTCTGCATTCGAGGCCGACAGCTGGCCGCCATTGGCAAAGGAGGTCTCCATTGCCGCGTATCGATTCCGCTCAATCAACGTCACAGACAGGCCGCGTTTGGCCAAGGCGTAGGCAGTGGTGACACCGGTGATGCCACCACCAACAACCACAAATGACTGACTCATGTGAAGGTCCTCATTAACGTCGGGGGTTGGGCCACCATGCAATAGGCATGTCTGGCGCCCCCTCTGTTTTGGACCTGAGAGATTCGCGGGCCAGTTGCAGCCCACTTGCTCCTGCGGTGCTCTGGTGGACGTCTTTCGCCAGAGGCTCTTCAGAGATTTGCTCGGTAACGGTCCTTTTGCCTGAGAGTTTCCGGGGCGGTTGCTCCTTCGGCGTCACACTGGATGTGATCTCTCCCGATACCAACAGAGAAGATAGTAATTCCCCACGATTTCCGAGTCAATCGGCGGCCCAATCCCTCGCCAGACAAGGCTACACTGGTCTCGATGAAGCCCTCTATCCGCGCCACCATCAAGGGCGTCACCGTCTTTCTGGTGGCCTGGTTGGCCATCCAGGCCTGGCAGACCCGCCATGTCCCGTCGCAGGGACTTCCAGAGGGTGTGCTCTCGATGACCATGCCCTATTTGGACAACGGGACCGTCTCCACCAAGTCGGTTGGGGAGGTGATTGACGCCTTTCGACAGGCCCACCCCAATTCGCCTCTTGTCTTGCATGTCTGGGCCGAGTGGTGCGGCTTTTGTAAGCTCGAGCAGGGCAATATCTCAAGCCTCGATGTTGACTACCCGGTCCTCAGTATCGCAATGCAGTCCGGCGACGCTGGTCGGGTGGCCGCCTACATGGAAGACCGCTCCCTTCAATGGGCCACCCTTGTCGACACCCGTGGAACACTCTCGTCGTCCTTGGGCGCTTCTGGCGTGCCGACCTTTCTTGTTCTCGATACAGACGGCAGAATCCGCGCACCGACCACCGGTTACACCACACTACTTGGCATGAAATTGAGAATCTGGTGGTCTCGGCTGTGGTGACGAGATAGCGCCAGTGCAGGTCTCCCAACCTGGTTGCAGCCTCATGTTGCTTGCAGTCCTCGCTGCAGCACTCGCCACACAAGCGGGCTGTGTCCAACGAAACCTTGAGTTCAATTGCAAGGCCATGGTGCCCACCACCTCTCCGGGCAGTACCAACACCTCTCCAGACACGAAAGCGCCAGAGGCTGCAAGCGCTCCGATCGGATCGGCGGCCTCGGGCGCCTCAGAGGCCGAGATGGAAATGAGCCCGACCAAACTCCAGTTCAGGGGCGTGGCGTATGGGTTTCGGGAAGAGGCCGGTGCCTGGCGAATCTATGAGGCTGGCGAGTCCAAGGCACGGCTTCGATTCAATCCAGCCTCTGGGGAGTTGCTCTTGGGGGATGAGTCCTGGTCGTGCCGACGTTATGAGGCGCTCCTGGAGAAGGCAAGGCCCTAGCGATGTACTCGTTGCTCCAACTGTCCGACACCCATATTCAGGAGCCAGGCAGGTCTCTGAAGACGGGGGTTGTTGGAGCCGATGCGCTTGTATCTTCGATTGAGAAGGCGCAAAGAGTGCAGTCCTCTTTCGATGCGATTCTGATTAGCGGAGACCTGGTCGACTCAGGCGGGGAGGCACAGTATCAAGAGCTACTAACGGTTCTAGAGCATTCTTCGATAGAGGCGCCAGTCTTTTTGTGCCTCGGCAATCATGACGCACGCACACCGTTCCGCAGAGTGTTTTCGAGCTGGCTTCAGGGTTCAGGTTTGAGCGATCTGCACTCGCATTTTCTTCAATACACCGCTGCCTTGTTTCGGGACAACGGCCAGACCGTTCGCATGGTGGTGATGGATACGCTGGAGCCCGGCCACGATGAGGGGCGCCTCTGTGCCGAGCGAATCGGGTGGCTCAATGCGGTGACCAAACGCTACCCCGCCGATCGCCTTTTGCTGGTCATGCACCACCTTCCGTTTCTCACTGGCAGCGCATTGTTCGACTCCATGGTGCTGCAAGAGCGCGACGCCCTGCGTGATTGTCTGCGCGGGCACTCAAACATTGAGCGGGTGGTCTGTGGACACTTCCATCGGGCTTGCGTGGCGGATCTCTCGGGCATCCCCGTGGTGGTCTGTCCGAGCACTGCACATGCCTATCCGCTTCAGTACCAGGGAGGAGCCAAGGAGCCCCTGGTCATCGATGAGCCCGCAGGCTTTGCAATCCACCGCTTCATTCATGAGTCAGAGTCGGCAGGCGGTTGGACTAGTAACTTCTTCTTCCAGGCGTCCACCTAGAGGGCCCCGGGGACGACGCTCAAGGCCCCAATGGAATCAGTATTTCGTTTCTGCGCCGCCATGGCAGGGTGAAGGGATCGTTGTAGCGGGCCACCTGCGGTGGGCCACTCTCGACCAAGCCATTGGTCTTTATCCACGCGCGCAGTTTTGCTGTTTGCTCTTCAACTGCCGATTCAGTGGTCCAGCCACTGAACCGCACCGAGGCCATTTTGTGCTCGGGCACCCTGCGAATCTTCACGCTTGGATTGTTTGGTTTGGGCAGTGACTCCAGGCTCTCAGTGCTTGGCATCACAAAATGCAACCGCCAGCCATCGCTCTTGGGCTCAACCGTGACCGGCGCAGTCATCGCAATCTTTCGGCTCTCTCCTGTCGATGCCTGGTTGTCTCCAAAGATGTAGCCGGCCACGCGTCGAAAGCCAGCGCGGCTTGCAGAGTCGAAGTCTCCGGGCAATTCGGTCTCTGCGACGAGGTAGCCCGTGTAGAGCCGCTGCTCGAATGGACCCTCTGCTACGAGGACTTGGTACTTTGGTTCTTCAATGGCCATGGCGCTGCCCAGGGGAAGGATGAGTAGGGTGAGAAGGCCTCGTATTGCTGGTCTCCATGCAATCCGAAGAGTCTCTAATTTGAATTTTCCAAACATTCTGTGGTCTTCCTGGTGTGTCCAATGGCAAGATAAACCAACTATGCACAAACTTGTCTCCGCTCGACGCAAAGCACTCCAGGCCTTTGGGGGTCTAACGCTCTACGTGGGGTTGCTATCGCCGTCTATTCTGACCTCACGAAAGGCCCTGGCCCAGCAGGCAGCCACGCCTGGCTGTGGGACCAAGACGCCGTCCCAGATGGAAGGTCCGTTCTTCACCCCGCTATCACCCGAGCGGGCCAGGCTCATCGAGCCAGGCATGAAGGCGCCTCGAATGCGACGCACCGGGCAGGTTGTCGAGTCCACTTGCCGGCCGATTTCCGGGGCGCTTTTGGATTTCTGGCAGTGCGATGACAGGGGCCAGTACGACAACCAGGGCTATCGTCTTCGTGGGCATCAGTATGCCAACAGCAAAGGCGAGTTCATGCTCGAGACCCTGGTTCCGGGGGAGTACCC
Organism: Burkholderiaceae bacterium; assembly: GCA_036783055.1. Taxonomy (GTDB): domain Bacteria; phylum Pseudomonadota; class Gammaproteobacteria; order Burkholderiales; family Burkholderiaceae_A; genus Hahnella. The sequence continues at coordinate 4,665 of DAIPXU010000039.1, forward strand.
AGGCCGAACGCCTCATTTTCACGTGAAGGTTCAGCGGCGCAATGGGCCGGTGCTCACCACGCAACTCTATCTGCCCGATCATCCCCGCAACGCGCGAGATTTCCTTTTTGATCCCCGCCTTATCATTGTCTCGCGCGGGGCCGACTTCCACTTCCAGTTTGTCCTTCCGGCCTAGCCGGGCGCCTCGCGACCGTCTCTCTCCAATGGTTGGGCCTCAGACAGAGGGTTTTGATCGGGTTACAACGGCGCCAAGACCCGGACCAAGCTCCACCGGATTCCCGCTCAGCGCCGCTCGGGTTCCGTTTCCGATCGAGCCGTCTTATGAGGTCAAGCCCGATCTGCAGAAACTGGGCAACGAACCACTGCTGCTTGAGGATGCGAATTGGAATGAGTGGGTTGCCGACAAAGCCCGTTTACTTAAGCAGGGCGGTCTTGTGCGCACCGATTCCGAGTCTGCACCCGATCATCTTGGCCATGCGATTCGCGCGGCTCTGGCCTACTTTCAGCGGCACCTGCCCAACGGTCCGGTGGATTCGAGGGGTCATTTTCCGTGGTTGGGTGGCCTTGTGCTCAATGCCGATGACATGCCGAGCCAATTGGCCGCCTTGAGCATGAGTCTGCAAGAAGACTTCGCGCTGATGCGCCAGACCGATTCGCGGGGGCTGCGTGCCATTGCGCTATCGGTGGCATTTCCCAGTGGCTGGGATCCTGGCACGAAGATTGGCAAAAGCATGTTGACGATTCATGAGCCCGTGGCCGATAACCACCGATTGCAGGCGGCCACTGCGGCCATGTCAGTGGCAATGGCCGAGAAGGGCCCCTTTGTGCGATACGTCTGGACGCTTGCAGGAAGCAATGCGCGGGCGCGACCCGTCGGTGTTGATGATGTGTCGGCCCTGACCCACGCAGGGCAGCTTTGGTTTCGTTACGAGCGGCAGGTCTCGGTGCCACTGGGTGATTCAACAAGCCTGTTTCTCATTCGAGTCATGCACGCACGTTTTTGTGAAGTTGTTCATGACCAAAGAACCCATTCGAATCTGGTCGCAGCCCTGAACTCGATGAGTGAGCAGATGCTTCGCTACAAGAACCTTCACCATGCCAAGCGACTTGTTTCGGCCTGGGCCCAGGCGGCATCGGCTCCGCATGTGTTAGAGTCCGGCCACTCTCGAGGGGAGTAGTTCAAGGCGCATTGGGGCTTTTATTGCACCTACAGTGGCCTTCTGTCAGATCGTCAACACAGCCTTGCGGCTCGGTCTGCCACAGCCTTCCAGCTGGAACAAGACCTTGTGAATAGCAAACATCACAAATCTTAACTGGGAGGCTGTTCCATGGAGTTGTTTTCTCCAGAGTTTTTCTCTGCGCTTTTGGCCATCATCGTCATTGATCTTGTTCTTGCGGGAGACAACGCAATTGTCATTGCCCTTGCGGCACGCAACCTTCCCGAGAAGGAGAAGACCAGGGCAATTGTCTGGGGGACGGTCGGTGCGATCGTGGTTCGGGCGGCCATGACAATGGGGGTGGTCTGGTTGCTCAAGATCCCCGGACTGATGCTCATTGGTGGTCTGTTGCTCATCTGGATTGCAGTAAGGCTCATTGCTCCCAACGAGAGCGGGGATGATCACTCACCCACTGCCACCACCTTCTGGGGGGCCATGAAGACCATCGTGATCACCGATGCGGTGATGGGTGTCGACAATGTGCTCGCGGTCGCGGGCGCTGCGCACGGCAGTTTCGTATTGGTTGTTTTGGGTCTGCTCATCTCCATTCCGATCGTTGTCTGGGGAAGCCGGCTTGTGCTCAAGCTCATTGAGCGGTTCCCCTCTGTGATCATGATCGGAGGCGGCGTGTTGGCATTTACTGCTGCGAAGATGGTTCTGAAGGAGCCGATTGTCCAGCCCTGGGTCTCGTTGATCCCAGCCGGGGTCTACTGGTTGATCGTGGCGCTCACCGTGGTGCTCACGCTCTGGTTGGGGGTTCGTTTGAAGCGGACCCGCGCGGGGGGTTCTGCTGATACGGCTGCTGATACAGCCTGATTGGTCTCTTTGGCTCGAGATGGGCGCCAGGACATGTCCGGGCACCCACTCGATAAGCCTTGGTTACATGCCCAGAATCTTTTTTGCCTCACCCAGGGTAGCCATCGACTCGGAGTGTTTGCCGTCTTTGTGAAGTTGCTCTCCCTTTGCGCGCAGATCTTTCACCTTGGTCTGGTCGGCTGCACTAAGCTTGGCAGTGGGTAACTTCTCATCGATCTTCTTCATCTCACCAGGGCAGCCGTGCGCGAAAGCCAGGGATGAGGCAGAGAGAAGTGCTGCAGCAAAAAATACTTTTTTCATCATTCGTCCTTTGAGGTTTTGGTGGGTTCCATTCGACAATTCGGGGCGTTTCCGAATCGTCATAACAAGCTACAACTGCCGAGACCCTAGTCGCAAGTGTGGGTTCCCAGCAAAAGGGGCTTTCCGGGGTGCTGGGGCGGCCCCTGAGGGGTTTGGTCAGGGCTCTCTGAGAAGCAGGCGGTAGTGGTCCTCGAGACGGTCATTTCCAAAGCTCGGCGTTGCCCCCTCGTCGTAGCGCTGGGTTTCGGGGTCCCAGACCAGCATGGATTCAGTCGCGTAGTAGTGGCCAATCCTCGCGTACTCGGCTTTCTCCTCGAGGCGGGGAATTAGGCGACCCAACAGCCCCAGGGCGTTGGCGACCCAAATCAAAAGCTGGGGTGGCACGGCTCGCGTGCGGACTGGCCGGTCCAGAATGGACTCAAGCATCTTCAACTGACCCCTTGGACTGATGGCAGGGCCCGGTCCCCCCACTGGCAGGATTTTGCGTGAGCGATCTTTCCGGTCAAGGCAGTCAACCAAAAAATTCGCCAAGTCGGCGTCCGAGATGGGCTTGCATGCGGTGAGTTCGCCATTTCCGAACATCAGAAACGCTTTCCCCGCCTTTACTCGGGCGACCTGCCCACTCAAGGACTTGAAGAATGCGGTGGGCCGCACGATGCTCCAATCGAGTTGGCTGGCCTTTAACTCGTCCTCGAAGGCGAGCTTCGCCCTCTGGAACTCGAGCTTTGGCTTTTGGACACAGATGGCAGAGAGCAGAACAAACTTCTTGATTTCAAGGGCGGTGGCTGCTTTGAGCAGGTTGGACTGGGCCTCGTAGTCCACAAGCCAAGCGTCTTGCCGTGTTCCGGTGCGCGAAGCCATGCAGGAAATGACGGAGGTTACGTCTTGCCTCTGAAGCTTCGCAATCAACTGATCTCGATGCTGGAAGTCGCCTCGGTCGAGCACCACGACACGATGGCCAAGTGCCTCCAGGGCCTGCTTGGTGGCTGACCCGATGGTTCCGCTTGCACCAGTCAGGGTGACCGCCCCAGTAGACGGTGGGTTTTGAGAGGCCATCTCCAATTCTGCAATACTTCACAGCATGAGAATTCTGATCACCGGGGGAAGTGGTTTCTTGGGCGTGCGACTCGCTCGAGCCCTGCTTGAGCGCGATGTTCTCTGCGTTGGTGACTCGCCTCGACAACCGATCGATAAGCTCCTGCTCACTGACCTTGTCCCACCGCCAGAGGATCTCTTGGCCGACCCACGGGTTGAGTTTTTCAGAGGCAGTCTTCACGACATCCTGGCCCAGCGAGTCATTGGGCCAGACGTTGTCCTGGTCTTTCATCTCGCGGCTGCTGTCAGTGCGGAGTGTGAGGCCAACTTCGATCTTGGGATGAGCAGTAACTTGCAGGGTACCCTTGGGTTACTTGAGGCCTGTCGCTCCTCTGGCCACTGCCCAACGGTTGTGTTCGCAAGTTCCGTGGCGGTCTTTGGGCGGCGCGCAGGTGAATCCTGGGATGGACAGTCGGTTGACGATGACACCCTTCCTACGCCGCAGAGCAGCTATGGGATTCAGAAGTTCATCGGTGAGCAGCTCATGGCCGACTATGGCCGAAAGGGCTTTATTCGGCCCCGGACAGTCCGGCTCATGACAGTGAGTGTCCGCCCGGGCCGACCCAATGGTGCCGCCTCGGGGTTTCTATCGGGAATGATTCGCGAGCCTCTTGCAGGGCAGCGCGCAAGGGTTCCGGTGGACGCTGCTGCCAGCGTGGCACTCTCTTCGCCAGCCCGAAGTATTGATGGACTGATTCGAGTGGCAGAGGCCAGCGATGCGGAGTGGGGGCCCCTGACTGCGATGAATCTGCCTGCACTGAGCACGACCGTGGGGGAGATGGCCGAGACGCTCAGGCGAAAGGGCGGTGAAGAGGCCTATCAGAGACTCGACTGGGAGCCAGACCCGTCGGTGAAGAAAATTGTTGGGGGATGGCCGAGCCGCGTTCTTTCCTCGCGTGCCAATCGCTTGGGGCTGGTTGCCGACGCATCGTTTGATTCGATCGTCGAGCAGTATCTCCAGGGTTAGCGAGGCTTCTCGACGGAGAAGCGCCCACCATCGATGTGCAGGGTCTGCCCCGTCATCCAGCCCGAGTCATCGGAGAGCAGGAAGGCAGCGGCCTTGGCCATCTCTTGAGCCTCGCCGAGGCGAGGAATTGGATGCATACCAGAGATGGCCTCTTTCATCTTGGGGTTCTGTGTGAGGCCTTGGGCCAGGGGAGTCTCTGTGAGGCTCGGTGCAATGAGGTTGATTCTCACCGAGGGGGCCAGTTCTGCCGCCAAGGCCCGGGCCATTCCTTCAAGCCCTGCCTTCGCGCAGGCAATCGCGCTGTGGCTTGCGAATCCCCGACTGGCGGCAATCGACGAGAAAAGCACCACTGAGCCGTTGGACTGGGAGAGTTTGGCTGCCCCCTCTTTGATGGCCACAAATGCGCCAACGGTATTGATCTGAAAATTCCGAAGGAGATCTTCTTCAGAGGTTCGTGCCAGAGGCTTGAGGTCGATGGTGCCGATGCAGTAGGCCATTCCATGAAGGCCATTGGCGCCTGCTCTATTTACGGCAGCCTGGATAGATGGACTCTCAAGGGCATCGGCAACAAGCACATGGTCAGAAGAGACCTTGGCCTCTTGTGCCCGACCCTCGCGCGTGGTGGTCACAAAGACACTGTGCCCGTGGCTCAACAGCAACTCTGAGAGGGAGCCGCCGATGCCACCAATGCCACCGAAGCTGAGAAAGTTTTTTGCGCAGCGTGTCATAGGGAGACCCGGTGAAGTTAAGCGTGAAGAATAGGGCAGATTAACCCCACAGCCGAATTGGGGAGATCGGCGCGGTACTGGGCATTGATTGATTATCCTGACGCTGATGAATTCAATCGCGCCTTCGCCGCCCAACCTTTCGTCCGATTTGCTCCGGGTCTATTACGACGGGGGGTGCCCAATCTGTCGCGCTGAGATATCCGCTTATCAGCGCGCCCCTGGAGGCGAAAACATCTGCTGGACAGACGTGACGCGGTCAAGTCCCGATGCCCTGGGGACAGCCCTTGACAACAAGATCGACCTGGCTCGGTATCATGTCCGTCGATCCGATG
>DAIPXU010000040.1:0-10109 GCA_036783055.1 Burkholderiaceae bacterium
GATCGGAATGACCAAGTTCTTTTCTCCGGGTGCTGGAAAAAAGTATCCGCCCTGGCAGGGGATGCAATACATGCATAGCATGTACTCCGGACTGTGTAAGTTTGAGCGCCTCGACAATCAGCGCTACCCGATAAAGTTTACCGACGCTAGAACATTCATCAAGGGATTCCTCGAGGGGCAGGTACCGAAGTATCAACTCAAAGGATAAGTGGCCCAATGGTTTGCAGCGGCTTGGAGCATTGGATTGCCCAGTAGATGCCTCGTACAATAGAGCGGCAGTTATACCGATGCGTACATAACTGTTCCGTCATCTTTGGACTCAGAAAACTTTAAGGATTGGCCGTGTTTCGAAGCCTTGTGTTGTTTCTACTTGCCTCTGGCTTTGGCGCCTCTGCTGCAGAGCCGATTTACTCACCTCGGGCGGTCAAGGTTGTAGACAATGTCTTCGCGATTGTTGGGCCCCTCGGTCAGCGAAGCCAGGCCAACTCCGGTCTTAACGCAAACTATGGTCTCGTTGTGACAGAGACCGGCGTCATCTTGATTGACAGCGGCGCCAGCGCACACAGCGCTGCACTGCTCGAAAAGGCCGCGAAGGAGGTCACCTCAAAGCCGATTCGGTGGGTTCTGAATACTGGTGCGCAAGACCATCGTTGGCTGGGCAATGATTACTTCGCAAGTAGGGGCGCTGTGGTTCATGCCATGGCGGGGACCGTGAAAACGCAACAGGCCATGGTTGGGCAACAACTAGAGAGCCTGAGGCGATTTGTGGGGAGTCAGTTGGACGGCACCCAGCCACGCTATGCGGCCCAGCTGCACCAACCACCTGAACAGACGATTACGATCGATGGAGTTCGTATCGTATGGATTGAGACCAGTGCCCATTACCCCGGCGATGCAATGATTCACTTGCCAGATTTCTCCGTCACCTTCACCGGCGATCTCGTCTACGTCGACCGGATCCTGGGTATTCTTCCACAGTCAAATGTTCGTAAATCCCAAGCCGCTTTCAGGCGACTGAAGTTGGAGAGCCCAAAGCATGTTGTGCCTGGCCACGGTCGGGCGACCAACATCGCACAGGCCCAACGGGAGACGGGTGACTACTACGATTTCTTGATTGGCAATGTGGGTGTGGCCGCTCGTAACATGGAGTCCATTGCCGAAACGTTGGATAAGTTTGCGAAGCCAGCACAGTTTATGCATCTGGAGAATTTTTCGGATTTGCATCGGGCCAACATGAATCGTGTCTTTGTAGACTTTGAGGCCAACCCTTAGAGATGTTGTCTCAGTAGCCCGGGATAGCGGGCCGATTCTGGGAAGCTTTCTCCTCGTCTTTCTCGCCGCAGGCGGCCAAGCAGGTGGTACCAAGGAAGACAACAAACAGAATTCTGACAAGCTTCATTGAGGCACCTTTGAGTTAATGCTCGCGTTGCTCTGGCGATGACTCGTCTGAGGGTTCTTCTGGATCTGCATCGCTTCTCTCGCTGGGGTCACGAAATATATGCGAGAAACGCAATTGATTCATTAAGTGCATGCGTTTGAGAACACCAAGAACAGAGAGTTGAACGAGTAGGGTCTCGTCGAGTATCTCTGCTCGAACCTGGTCGGCCTCGAGCACAAGCAGGGTACAGTCCTCCTCAGTGCAGGCGTAGGAAGCACGGGGGACACCCTTGATTAGGCTTCTTTCCCCAAAAAAGTCCGTTTCTCCGAGCTGCGCGATCTCCGCGTTATTCTCCGTGTAGAGAGACACAGCGCCTTTCTGGATGAAGAAAAACCGGTCGGCGAGTTGACCGGGCGAGTATACAAGTTCGCCTTTGGGGTAGTTGCGCTTGCTGTAGTGGTCGCGAAAGGCCTGCATAAATTGCTCTTCAAAATTGGCATTGGGCTTTTTCTCGGCGCGAAAAACTCGCTGGATGCCGTTGCGGATAATCTCACGGGCCAGAAAGCCAGCCCGGTTCACCGCCTGTCGAAGGGCGACCCCATCGACAGGGACGACCTCGAGGGAGTCTTTAAAGGTAAAAGTCGAGCGCCAGGGACGCTTGCTGATGGTCTCGGCAAAGCCGATCGTGTCTCCATCTTCGAACGTTTGGGTCGAGTGAACATCGGCTGAAAACACGCTGTTGTCTCGCAGCAGTGCGGTTCCATGGATGATGAGGAAGGCACGGTCGTCGGCCCCCCAGGCAGCGCTGCGTCTGAGTTGACATGACTCGGAGACAAGCCCGTCTGCGGCCAAGCCAGACAGCAATGATTCAATGTTGAGCATGACCACCTCGATTCGACGTAGTTATTGAATACTACTTCGATTCTCCAAGGCCGTTTCCAGCCCCCATGGTTTCTTGCGCTTGAAGGTTACCTACCGCCTCACCGCTGTCATGAAGTACTTGGTACCCTCGCTTGTAGCCTGAAATTCTATTTTGTCTTGTGGGTTCAAGCCAGTCAAAAGGCTTGAATCTTTAACATAGAAAACCATCGTCATCGGGGGCATGTCGAGAGACTTAATCTCCTCGTGCTTGAGCGGCAGTCTCGAGTTGGTCGTGGCCACTCGACGAATCTCCCCAGCAACCCAGTCAGCAGCGCGGGCACCGGTCATCATTGCGCCGGCTATGCCAAGAACTGCAGTGACTTTCAGTGCGATTTTCATGGGCGTGCCTCTCTTTTTTCTGGGTAAACCGCGAACACTCTGGCCTGACCCGATGTACTAATGAGCAAAACCTTGTATGGATCTCTCTGCCCACCGTACTCAGGCCCATCCATACCTGGCGAGCCAATTGGCATTTCGGGCACCGCAAGACCGAGCGCTTTTGGTCGTTCCCTCAGGAGGCGATGGACTTCTCGTGCTGGCACGTGTCCCTCAATGACATAGCCTTGCACGAGCGCAGTGTGGCATGAGGCAAACTGCTTGGGCAGACCTAGTTCTGCACGTTTCCCGTTGTTGCCCTCGTCGTATGCTTTTACGGCAAAGCCATTGGACTCGAGGTGGGTGATCCAGTCCTTGCAGCATCCGCAAGTTGGCGACTTCCACACTTCAACCAATGGTTTGGAGAGCTGGCCAAGGGCTGCTCCAGCCGTCTGCGCAGCCATTAGGCCCAGTATCAGCGACGTACTTCGGAAAACAAACTCTCTGCGTCGTGGGTAGCGGTTCATAGCGTCACCTTGATCTTCCCGCGCATACCCGCCTCGTAGTGGCCTGGAATGAGGCAGGCAAACTCGAAGTCTCCCTCCCGATTAAAGAGCCAGACGATATCTGCCTTCTTGCCGGCATCCACATGGGCCATGTAGGCCTCGTCGTGTTCCATGTTCGGGTGCTTCTTCATCATCTCTGCGTGGGCAGCGAGTTCTTGCCGAGTCCCAATAACCATCTCGTGCAGGACCTTGCCCGCATTACGAACCTCGAACCGAATGGTCTCGCCTTTCTTTACCGAAACGAGGTCTGGCACAAATCGCATCTTGTCATTCATTTCCACCTTAATGGTTCGGGTAACTTGCTTGGGGTCCCCCGCGATTCCCCAGGGGGTCTGCTCATTTGTAGCGCCTGCATTGCCATGCCCCGATGCATGGGCCGCGCCTTGATGAGAGCCTTGACCAGGCTGCATGTGGCCGGATGGACCATGCGCAAGGGCGTTGCCGCTTGAGGCAAGAGCACTAACAAACATTGCAAGAACAAGCGAGGTGCGTTCATAGGGTTTGGATTGGGTTGTCTTCATTCTCAATCTCCTTGAGGTGGTGGTTTGGAAGGTGTCGATGAATTAGTGTTGATGGTCTTTACTCGAGGACTTGCCAGGTTTTCGGACCTGTACCTCTAGCTCCGTCGGTGATTTCCTGGGCATGGCGCTCTTGCCACCATCGCTTGATCGCTTGGGCTCAGCCAGAGGTGGCCCCTTCCATTCATAGGCCTGCGTGCCAGGCGGCTGTTTGAACCAACCAGGATTGGCGTAATCGCCTGGCTTCTGATTGCGTCTGACTTTAACCACGCTAAACATCCCCCCCATCTCGACCGAGCCATAGGGCCCTTCGCCAGTCATCATTGGAATGGTGTTTTCCGGCAGTGGCATTTCCATCTCGGCCATATCGGCCATACCGCGCTCACCCATCACCATGTAGTCGGGAATGAGCTTGCCAATTCGGCTCGCCAGACCGGTGTGGTCCACACCAATGAGCGTGGGTACGTCGTGGCCCATGGCATTCATGGTGTGATGCGATTTGTGGCAGTGGAATGCCCAGTCGCCTTCTTCATCGGCGAGAAACTCCAACTGACGCATCTGGCCCACGGCAATATCTTGGGTGACCTCGTAACGTCGAGTGGTCTTTGGCGTCGGCCCGCCATCCGTGCCGGTTACTTGAAACTCGTGTCCGTGGAGGTGAATGGGGTGATTGGTCATCGTGAGGTTGCCAATGCGCAGGCGCACCTTGTCATTGAGGCGCACATTGAGCGAATCGATACCTGGGAAGACTCGACTGTTCCAGGACCAGATGTTGAAGTCCAGCATGGTCATGATCTTTGGCGTGTAGCTGCCTGGGTCGATGTCATACGCATTGAGTAGGAAGCAGAAATCACGGTCGACAGCGTCGATCAGCGGATGTTTTCCTTTTGGATGCGTGACCCAGAAGCCCATCATGCCCATGGCCATCTGGGTCATCTCATCGGCGTGTGGGTGGTACATGAACGTGCCGGGCCGACGCGCCGTGAACTCGTAGACAAAGGTCTTGCCTGCGGGGATGCCGGGTTGGTTGAGCCCAGTCACTCCATCCATTCCATTGGGCAGACGCTGACCATGCCAGTGAATCGAGGTGTGATCGGGGAGGCGGTTGGTCACGAAGATGCGCACCTTGTCACCTTCTACGACCTCAATGGTCGGTCCGGGGGATTGACCGTTGTAGCCCCAGAGATGGGCCTTAAAGCCCGGGGCCATCTCGCGCACAACGGGCTCAGCCACCAGATGAAACTCTTTCACACCCTTGTTCATGCGCCATGGAAGCGTCCAGCCGTTGAGTGTAACCACGGGGTTGTAGGGCTGGCCGTTATTGGGTGTCAGTGGCGGCTGGGTATCGGGCTTGTCTTGGAAGACCGGTTCGGGAAGTGTTGCCATGGCCACACGATTCACACTGGCCGCGGCCAGCGTTGCCGATGCAATGGCTGCACCCGATAGAAAGCGGCGTCGATTGTTCATTTCCATGCGTCTCTCCGACTTGTAAGGAGTTCCTCGCGCAGGGCGAAGAGTTTGGGGGAAAGGGCAGCCTCCGCTAGCCAGTAGGAGCGCAAGGCATCCAGATTGGACTGCACCGCATGGACCTGTTTTTTTGCGTCCTTCAGCAACTCGAAGATGCCGATGATCATTCCGTTGTAATGCAGGAGATGCTCCTCGGAGATCTTCTTCTGAAGGGGGAGGACCGTGTCTCGGTAATGGGCAGCGATGCGGAAGGCTTCGTCACGCGCATGGAGCGCCTGCCGCGTCTCTGCCTGTGCTATGATCTGCGTAGGAGTGCTGGCTATTGAGGCAATCAGCAGCGAATCGACCTTGGAAATCGCTGGTGGTCCACTCGCTGCGGGCAGGGGCGGCAGGCGCTCGGGAAGAGAAAATGAGGCCTCGTCCCCGACGAGTTGGAGGCGTTGAATGAGTTGCTCCTTGGCTGCCTCCGCTTGAATGCGGGCGCCCGATAGGCCCTTCTCTGTCTCGGCGAGAGAGAGAGCCTCTTCCGACTGATGGAGACGATTTAGGTTACCGACCTTCTGCATCCGGTTGGCCAGCTCCGAGGCAACCGAGGCCGTCTCAACCACCTGCAATTGGTAACGAAGTCGTTCGTTGGCAGCAACCGCAGTGAAGTAGAGGGTCTGCACTTCGGCCCTCAGACGCGCCTCACGACCAAGTGCGGATCGTTGCGCATCCGATAGAGTCGGGTAGGCATTGAGATCTCTAGAGATGTTCCCCAAGGACTGGGCAATCGACGGGTCGAGCAGCTGCGCACGCTGCAAGGCCGCCTCCAGTGACAAAACGGGCCGTCTCGTTTCAGCCGTCTGCTGCGAAACGCCTTGCGATGCGCTGATCTCTCGGGCGTAAGCCTTCCAGCCCCCTGCCTCTTTTACTCGCTCGTTGGCCTCGATCCACTGGTTGGCTGTGTTGGTTGCCGCATTGAGTGGCAACGGATGGGTGCTCAGCGCGATGAGGGCGGCCGTAAGTGGCACGGCCAATATCTGGTTTTTCATGATGGCTCCTGGTCAATACCAACAGAAGACGACTGGCACCCGTTGGGCGCGCAGTCGCCAGTCTCAACGTTGGGTCAGGAGCGAGGCGGTCGCAAGAGCCCCTCGAGCACCACGCTCGAGAAGCACTGGGATGATGTGCCGATCAGTGTCGATTGTCGCGCCTCGAGAGGAGTGCTTGTCTCGCGGGTGTTGAGGGCCTGGGCCATGGAGCAAAAGCCCGAGCAGAATGCGCAGGTGTCAGCCGCACTGGTCGAATGATGGGGTGGTTGCGTGCCCACATGTGGCGGTGTTTCAAGGAAGGCACTGGAGGTGCTGAGGTCACCATGCCCAACGTGGCTCAAATGGTGGTTGTGGTCTCGGACATCTTGATGGGTCGATGCACGATCGGCACTTGTCTTCACATACTCAGACGCCGCGGCGAGCCCGGGGGCGTCAAGCGCCATGGCATGGCAGGTCATCCCCGCGATCGCCTGCCCCTGCAGCACAAGCAAGACCGACAGGCAACAAGAGACAAGTTTTGATTTGACCTTCATGTCACGCAAACGATAGCGCCAGCCCGAACGCCACCGGAAAATACCAATGTCCCCAAAAAGGTCATTCTCGCTTCAATCGATCAGGCGAGTAATGAGGCTTGAGATGTCCTTGCGCCGACCACCCTTGCCCTGTATGTCGGCGTAGAACTGATCGACCAATGCAGTCACGGGCAGTTTGGCCTGGTTGCGTCGAGCCTCGCTTAGGCAGAGCTCAAGGTCTTTGCGCATCCAATCGACTGCAAAGCCAAAGTCGAACCGGCCCTCGATCATGGTGGGGCCGCGGTTTTCCATCTGCCAAGACTGTGCTGCACCCTTGCCAATCGATTCAAGCACAAGTGACATGTCGAGGCCGGCACGTTTGCCGAATGCAATGGCCTCGGCCAAACCCTGAAGCAGGCCCGCCACACAGATTTGATTAACCATCTTTGCGAGTTGCCCGCTGCCGGATTCTCCGATGCGTGTGAAGGCCTTTGCGTAGGCCATGGCCGCTGCCTTGGCGGAGTTAAAATGTGCCTGTGTTCCGCCAACCATCACGGTGAGTTGACCATTGATGGCGCCGGCCTGGCCACCCGAGACGGGTGCATCCAAAAAGCCAAAGCCAAGTTCATTGGCTTTGGCATTGAGTTCGCGTGCGACCTCTGCCGAGGCAGTGGTGTGGTCGACAAACAGCGTTCCCTTGGCCATCGATTCAAATGCGCCGCTGGGTCCGGTGGTTACGCTTCGAAGGTCGTTGTCGTTGCCGACGCAGCAGAAAACGATGTCGGCATTCGCGGCGGCCTCTTCGGGTGTGGGTGCAGTTGTTCCCCCGAACTCGGCTGCCCAGGCCTTGGCCTTCTTGGCCGAGCGGTTATAGACGGTGACCTTATGCCCGGCCTTTGCCAGGTGACCCGCCATGGGGAAGCCCATAACGCCGAGGCCAAGGAACGCGACACGCGCAGGCGGGCAGGGGGAATAAGTCTTGGGCTGAATGCTAGACATGCTCTGTGTTCCTCGCGATGACTTTTTTCTTGGATCCCTATGATAGTGCCCGTGGCTGGGTGCTCTGCTGGGCGCATTCGCGGCTTATGATGTAGAGCCCGCCTGGGTTTTGGAGAAGGAGATTAACAAGATGAGGACCAAAGAGTCGGTAAGTGCTTCAGTTTTGCGTGTGCTCTCCGGCGTCGCTTGCATGGCCAGTCTTGCGATTACACCGCTTGCCCAAGCCAATCCGAAGGCTGCCGTGATCGATGAGATGCAGGGCTATCTGGAGTTTGTTGATTACGGCGGAGGGGTAATTTTCGCCGAGCAGATTCCGAGGGCAGAGTACTCGAGGATCATGGTGATCGATGCACGCGACGCGGGCCAGTTCACCAAGGGCCATATTCCGGGTGCGGTCAACATCGAGTGGCGAAAGGTGCTCGATCAGCGCAACAGACTGCCAAAGGACAAGATGGTGCTGATCTACTGCAACACGGGAAGCCTCTCGGCCCAGGCCGGATTTGCGCTGCGGGTAGCGGGATATGAAAACGTTCGGATACTCCAAGGCGGCTTTGAAGAATGGAAAGCCAAGGGCGGTTTGGATGCGAATGCTCGGGCGACATCCGCCGCACCAAGGCATTGATCGCGTCGGCATTCTTGCAGGAATAGGCCGCAATGCAGTGGCGTGTCTTATTCATTAAACAAACACAGAGCCGCTCTCTGCGGAACATAGATGGTCGTGCACTCGCGCTGGCCGTTGGGCTGCATGGGGCGGCCCTGTTGTGGGTCTGGATGGAGATCGGTCAGGTGGATCTTCAGGTCTCAGCTGCCCGGCCCATGATGGCGAGCATCATCGCGCCCTACCAAGAGTCCGCGCAGACCAAGCCGCCACCGCCTGCCGCCAAGCGGCCCGCGCCCCAACAGCCCAAACGCATTCTGGCAACCGACTCGAATCGGCCTTCGCCTCTGGATATTGCCCGCGAGAAGGAGAGGCCGCGTGATCAGAAGGCCCCTGCAGTCGATTCCGAACGCAAGGACCTCGGCAAGGAGGCGGCCGCATCGGCAGAGGTCATTGCGCCGCGGTTTGATGCAGACTATCTCAATAATCCCAAGCCCGGTTATCCGATCATGTCAAAGCGTTTGGGTGAGGAAGGGCAGGTACTCTTGCGCGTATTGGTGAGTAGTCAGGGCAGTGCTGAGCAGGTGCAGTTGCTTCGTAGCAGCGGCTTTCCGAGGCTTGACGAGGCAGCCCAAGAGGCAGTGGCCAAGTGGCGTTTTGTTCCAGCCAAGGTGGGCAGTGTGGCCACCACGGCATGGGTTCAGGTTCCAGTTTCATTTCAGTTGCGGAGATAGAGCATGTCAACAACACAGGCCATGGGCCTTGGCCATTTTCTTGAGCAGACCGATGCCGTGGGCATGACGCTCTTCGTTGTTCTTCTGGCCATGTCAGTGGCGAGTTGGACGGTGATTGTGAGCAAGATTCTCCGGGCTCGAAGGGCCACCCAAACCGGTGCAGAGTTTCTCGCTCGTTTTCAGAACTCAAGTTCCATCGATGACCTCAAGGCGCTTATTGCCGATCATCCCGATGCGCGCTCGCAGATCGCGGCCCATGCACTCTCGGCCGCGACCTACAGTCGAATTGCGCCAGGCTCGGGACTCATTGATTCCGAGAGCCCGAGTGAGCTCGTCAGTCGGGCCCTGCAACTGGCTATTGATGAAGAGGCTGCTCGCCAGGAGTACGGGCAGACGCTCTTGGCCTCGGTCGCCTCGAGCGCGCCTTTTGTAGGACTCTTTGGAACGGTCTGGGGCATCTACCATGCGCTCATTGGCATTGGCATGAGCGGCCAGAGTTCACTGGATCAGGTGGCGGGTCCAGTGGGCGAGGCCCTCATCATGACTGCGCTTGGTCTGGCCGTGGCCATTCCGGCAGCACTTGCCTACAACGCGTTTCAGCGACAGGCGCGACTCTACAGCGGTCGACTCGAGCGCTTTGCGCACGACCTCTTTGTTCTGATCTCCACAGGGAGCAAGCCTCGATAATGGCCTTTCACATTTCTTCCAAGACCGGGCGCAACCAGCCCAACCCCGAGATCAACATGGTGCCGCTCATCGATGTGATGTTGGTGCTTGTGATTATTTTTATGGTCACCGCACCGCTGATGACCCATGCGGTGAAGGTGGACCTGCCCAAGGCCAATAGCCAGCGCAATGAGGTCAAGCCAGAGACCATCTCTGTCTCGATTGATGCCAAGGGCGATCTCTATTGGAACAAGGAGAAACTCAGTTGGAGCGACCTGCCGGCACGAATGCAGAGTGCATCGACGGCGAACCCCCAGCCCGAGTTGCATATTCGAGCCGACGGGAACACGGCATACAAGAAGGTGACCGAGTTGATGAGTGAGGCATCGAGGGCGGGCCTG